>DATMTC010000088.1:0-2132 GCA_035565115.1 Microbacteriaceae bacterium
CTCGGGCGGGACGCGACGACGGCGCAGCGCCAGGCTGCCCGTTGGGGCCGTGCTGCGCCGGATGCTGGCGTTCTGCGATGGTGGTCATGATGTTTCCTGTCGTGGTGCAGGGTGCGGCGAAGTCGTCGCAGCACCCTGCACCGTTCTGATATGCACCGTTCTTATATGCGCCGTGCTATTTGACCAAGCCCTCAGACTTGACCCGGCTTTCCATTTCGGCGATGCCATCGTCGACGGACTTGCTGCCGGTCATGATGAGCTGGTGCTCCTCGTTCAGGATGGTACCGATCGCTGCCGCGTTCGGTCCGGTTGGCCCGTCCGGCTTGATGACGTCGGGGTTGAACGCCTTCTTCGACAGCGCATCCTGGGGCATGCCTGCGAGACCGAAGTACGCCTTGGTGATCGCGTCGCTGTGGTATGCGGGCACGATACCGATGGATGCGACTGCCTTGGCGCCCTGCTCACCCGCGGCGAACGTCAGGAACTTCTTGGCGGCATCCGCGTGCTTCGAGTTCTTGTTGATGCCGAATCCGGTCGGGCCGCCGATCGTGGTGATCTTGGTGCCGCTCTTCACCTGGGGGACCGGTGCGATTCCCCAGTCGATGTCGGTCGTTCCCGCCTTCTTGTCGGCCAGGAGCGGCGCGATCAGCCAGCTGCCCATCGGAACCATTGCTGCTTTCCCGGTCTCGAGCATGGTCTGATAGCTGGTCTGCTGGCTGTTCGCCGTTGCCCAGTCCATGGTCGTTCCGGCCTTCTGCATGCCGAGCACGAGGTTGTACTGGTCTTTCATCCAGCCGTAGTTTCCGGTGTCCCACTTGCCGCCGGTCTGCGCGGCAGGGTATGCCTGAACGATCGAGTTCCAGGTGTGCAGATATGCGCCGTAGACCTTGTCGGCGCCGCTGCCCGAGGTGAGCTTGCCTGCATCCGTTGCGAACTCGTCCCAGGTGAGGTTTTCAGGGTCGGCGAGCCCGGCCTTCTTGAACATGGTCTTGTTGTAGAAGAGCATCGCGAAGTCCTGGCGGTACGGCACGGCATACTGAGCGCTGCCGACGGCGTAGGTCTTCAGGGCTGGGATGTTGGCTGCAGGCAGCTTCTTGACAATGTCGTTCACGTCGAGGAACTGCTTCTTCTGCGCATATCCCGCGTAGTCGGTCATGTTCTTGACGGTGATGATGTCTGTCGTGTCGCCGCCGGCGAGCATCGTTGTGACCTTGTCCTCGTAGTTCGCGGCGAGGATGTCGACCGGCTGGATCGTGATCGACGGGTTCGCCTTCTCGAACGCGTCGAACAGCGCCTTGAACTCCGGCGTCTTGTCGTAATTCCAGACCGAGACAGACAGCGTGGTCTTTCCGCTGCTGCTGCCGCCGGCATCCGATGACGGCGTGCCGGCGCAACCGGCGAGAATGAGTGCTGCTGTGACCGTTCCGGCCGCAATCAGCGTGCGCTTCATCCGCATGGGATAACTCCTTTGTTAATGGTGGGTGGTGGGGGTATTCGGTTATGAGCTGCTTGGGTAAGGGACTGTTCGGTTATGGATGCGCCCGGGGCGGATGCTCGTCGGGCGCTTGTCGGGCGCCTTCTTGTTAGGCGCTGAGCTCGAGGTCGTCGCTTGAGACCTCCGCCTGCAGTGGCCTGCCGTGCACGTAGCGCTCGAGTTCGTCAAGCGCGGCATCCGTCATTCTGTACAGCTCCGATCCGAGCGATCCAGCGATGTGCGGCGTGATCATCACGTTCGGCAGGTCGAAAAGAGCGGAGTGTGCAGGCAGCGGCTCAGGGTCTGTGACGTCGAGAATCGCGTTGATGCGGCCCGTGCTGCACTCGGCCTCGAGCGCGGCCGTGTCGATGAGCGAACCGCGCGCCGTGTTGATCACGGTGGTGTAGTCGCGCAGCATGCCGAGTTCGCGAGCGCCGATCATGTGGCGGGTGGATGCCAGTTCTGGCGCGTGCAGGCTCAGAACGTCGACGACGGGCAACAGCTCATCGAGCGTGGCGGCCCGACCGCCGTGCGCGGCGATCTCCCGGGGATCGATGTATGGGTCGTGCACAAGACAGGTGACGCCTTCGAGCTGCTGCACCTGCTGAACAACGCGGCGCCCGACGCGCGAGAAGCCGACGATGCCGATGGTGCGACC
>DATMTC010000089.1:0-16993 GCA_035565115.1 Microbacteriaceae bacterium
CATCCCGGTGGTCGAGTAGCCGCTCGCGCAGCGAGCCGCGTATCGAGAACTCGTAACCCGATCCGTGGTTCCGGACCATAGAGCGGCCAACGAGGTCTCGATACGCTCGCTGGCGCTCGCTACTCGACCACCGGAGGCTGGGACATCCCGGTGGTCGAGTAGCTGCTCGCGCAGCGAGCCGCGTATCGAGACCTGGTGACCGGTCTGCGGTACGGAACCACAGGCCGGGTCACGGGGTCTCGATACGCTCGCTGGCGCTCGCTACTCGACCACCGGAGGTGGGCGCGTCTCGGTGGTCGAGTACCTGCTCGCGCAGCGAGCCGCGTATCGAGACCTCGCAAGCCGATCTGCGGTACGGATCCACAGACCGTCTCACGAGGTCTCGATACGCTCGCTGCTACTGGAGGAATCTCGCTGCGCTCGATCTGACTCATGCAGCGGGCTGTCGCCCGCTGCTACTCGACCACCGGATTCCGACATCTCGGTGGTCGAGTAGCTGCTCGCGCAGCGAGCCGCGTATCGAGACCTGGCAAGCCGATCTGCGGCACGGAACCACAGACCGGCTCACGGGGTCTCGATACGCGGCGCTCGTTCCTCGCGTCGCTACTCGACCACCGGATTCCGACATCTCGGTGGTCGAGTAGCTGCTCGCGCAGCGAGCCGCGTGTCGAGACCTCGCAAGCCGAACTCGACCACCGAGGCGACAGCGTGCTCAGTGCGAGAGCTGGTTCGAGTTCAAGCGCACTGACTTGCCCGCCTTATAGTGCCGGGACACGGACACGCCGCTGCCCTGCAGCGTGATCGAGTCGCGCGTCACGAGCAGGTCCATCTTCTTGCCGTGCCAGTACAGGTTCTGCACCCCGACCTCGCTGAGCGCCGATGGCAGGTTGGGTGTGATCACCAGCGCATCCGGCTCGGCTTCGACACCGACGAACGCGTAGATGAAGCTTGCCGGTGCCAGCCCGCTCTCCGGGAACGGAATGTCCGTTCCGACGGATGTGCTGGCCGTGCCGCTGTCGACGGTACTTTCCCCGCGGAACAGTGGTGTGCCGCCGCACAGGTGGTCCGGTTGGCTCCACCGGTCGAGGATGGCGGTCATCCTGGCCCACGCGCCGTCGGCGCCCTGATAGCGGGCGCGCGCCATCACGTCGAACCCCGACGTGTAGAGGATGGCGCCGCCGTCCTGCACCTGGTTGGCCCATGGTGTCGTGAGATTCATCAGGAAGAACCAGTAGCTGTTGCGCTTCGTCGTCGCGCGCGGTGCGAACTCCCAAGCGGAGTAGATGTCTGCCGGCCCCTCATAGTACGAGCCGAGCGCTGCGACGAACCGGTTTTTCGCATCCGCGGCCGGCGCACCGTCCGTGAACGCGATGGCCCCTGGCACCGCGTTCATCGACGACCACCAGGCGAGTGATCCGGTGACGTCCGAGACCTCGAGGTAGTAGACGCCCGGCGGTTGTTTCGGCAGATCCAGGTGCGCCACGGAACCGTCGCCCCAGTCGCTGAACTGGCCATCCGCGACCTTCACCGTCGATGCGTCGCCAGGCAGGCCCTGGTACAGCGTCATCGTGAAAGCGGCGCCGCGTTCCCCATACGTCGGGAATCGTGCAGCAACGCTCGTGAACGCGGCGTTCGCGGTGAAGCTCTGGCCCATGCTGTGGCCTGGCTGGAACTTCGGCGCAAGCCCACCGCTCTCGATCAGCACGACGGATTTCTGCAGCTCGGTGTGCCCATTGTCGAGCCAGTCGAAGATTCGGGTCGCCTGATCGGCGGATGGCAGACCGAAGGATGCCGCCTCGAGGTTGACGTAGGTGGCGCCGTAGTCGTGCTTCACGCCATCCGTGTCGATCGTCTGGATGTACCGACCGTCGGTGTCATTCCAGAACAGTTCGTTGTAGCGCTTCTGCACCGTGGTGCGCAGCGCTCGCAGGTCTTTCGCGCGCTGCGGGTTCTGCACGTGTTCCTCGAGCTGCGCCATCGCTTCGAGTGCGCCGTAGAAATACGCATTGAGGAACGCATCAAGGTGGCCGAATGAGGTGATGTCCCAGTAGTTCGACGGGACGGCGCCATCCCGGCCGCTGTGATCGGGTGAACCGATCGTGACGATGCCGCTGCTGCCGCCGAGGGTGTCGAGATAGAACGTCATGGCGTTTCTCAGCCGAGGCAGCATCGTGGTGAGGAAGGCGGAGTCGCCGGTCCACGAGTAGTAACGCCATGCGCCGAGAATGTACATCGCGTTGGAGGTGAAGTGTCTGGCGTCGTAGAGCTTCGGGTCTGGGAATGGCCAGCCCTGCGAATCCGGCCACGACCAGACGTAACCGTCGTCATCCTGCTTGGTGCTCAGGATGCTGTCGGCTTGCGCCTGCCTGCCCGCGGTGCCCGTCCAATCGAGGGTGCGACCGTTCCAGTCTGCCCAGTCCATCGCGTGCCCGTCGAAGCGGAAGCTCAGCGCGCGCTCCCAGTAGAACGATGAGAGCTGTGACGCCCTGACGTGATCGGATGCGACGAACACGGGGAAGATCTCCGGCAGCGCATCCGAATGCGGCGAGGTTTCAATTGAAATCGACCTGTCGATCACTGACGCAGCATCCGTGTTTCCGGTGTTCAGTGTCAGCGTCAGCGTGTCGCTGGACATCGAGCCGTTCAGAATCGGCTGTGTCGCGGTGAACTTCAGGTCGTACGGCCCGGTGCCGGTCGCTGCCACCCAGTTGGAGCCGATCACCGGATTGGTCCAGGATGTCCGTCGTTTCAGCTGCTGAGCTGGCAGGTATGCCCCCTCGTCGCCGACGAAGCGACTGAACAGGATGCCATCGGCATACGCGGTCGAATACCCGTCTTTGACCCACGACGTGTTCAGTGTGAGGCCGAGATCTGCGCGCGGATCCGTTTTCCAGGTGATCTCATACGACGTGTCGAGCTTGCCGCCTGTGAGGTCGAATTCCCAGGTTGCGGTGCCGTCGATGTTGAAGCCGACAATGTCGAGCGTCATCGAGCGGCCGCTGAGTTTCTGTCTGTCGGCGTATGAGGCGCCGCCGGTATCGACCGTCGGGGTTCCGCCGAATGCCCACCACCCGGGCGTGCCAGCTGCGTCGGATGCTTCCAGGTAGTAGACGCCTGCCGGCTGATCCGGCACGTCGACGTAGCCCCATCCGTTGTCTTTCAACGGGTTGAGGTCGGCGCTGCCGATCTCGGTGAGCCCGGTCTCGGGGGTGCCGGAGTACAGCGTCAGTTTCAGTGAGCTGGTTGAGCTGCTCCAGGTTGGGAACTGGCCCCCAACACGGTTGAAGCGGTATGCGCTTGCCGTGAAGGTCTGGCCGAGCGTGCGGCCGGTGGCGAGTTGAACCGGCGCGTTGAGTTGCGCTTGTTTCACGTCGGCCTGCGACGGAATCAGGATGTTCGCGAGGCTGAGTTTGGAGTCGGTTGCTGTCGCCGTGACCTCGTCATTGAATCCGGCGTCGAAGAAGTCAGTTTTTCCGAGGAAGACCGAGCTGAAGGCGGTCGGCTCGTAGTTGCCATTGCCGGTTGGGTCGCATGCCAGTTCGGTCAGCTTGCCGTATGCGCCGGTGAGCCGGATGTAGCCGTTCTTCAGCGTGTAGATCGCGTCTTTTGGGGTGGCGGCTGCCGCTTTCGATGGCCGGATCAGCGTGGTCGCCGCTGCTGCGAGACCGGCTCCGGTGAGGAAGGAACGCCTGGACGGGGTGAAGCGATTGGTACTGATGCTCATCGAAAGCCTCCATTGGCTGAAATCCTGCGGGAACGATGCGTGTGACATGCCGATTGACGCCGTTCCGCAGGTCAAACCGGCGGCGGCGATCACAAAATGAAAGGTTTCAAGTCGGCCTTCAAGCAGAGTATTGAAGCGCGTCGGCGCTGTCAAGCACTTCCGCGCTGCGACCGCCGCCGACGCCCGTCTTTGTTCGCCGACTGCTCCCTTATGGTCATTCTCAGCGCGTCAAAGTGACCATTCGGGAGCACTCGGCGCGGGGGACGGAGCGGCTTGGAGCGTCATGTGCGCACAGGGCGTGTGTTTCCAGGCGCAGGCGACGCAGTGGATTCGTGCATGATCAAAGATGGTTCCACCATCGTGCGTCCAACTGGCACGCGTTCGCCATGGATGGCGTCGATGATCACGGTTGCTGCCTGACGACCGATGTCCGTCAGGTTGAGATCGATCGTCGTCAGCGGTGGGCGCGCGGCCTCAACCATGACGTCCCAATTGTCAACGCCGACGACGCCGACCGTGCCGGGAACATCCACGCCGGATTCCCGAAGCCCCGTCTCGAATCCCCGCGCGATCTGATCGCTTCCGCAGAACGCGCCATCAAAATCTATGCCTTCGCGGACGAGCCTTATCGCGGCTTCTCGCCCCCAACGTTCAGACCACTCACCGAATTGCGGCGCAGTCGCCCAGCGCAGTCCATGTCCGGTCAGGCCGGCGGATGCACCCGCGTGCCGCTCTACGGTTGCGGCTTGTGATTCATATCCAGTGATGTGAACCAGACGGTGGCGACCGCTTCCGACGAGATGTTCGACCGCCAGAGAACCGACCTTGCCGTTGTCAGGCACGAGAGAACAGTCAGCAAGATCCGTGGACGGCGCGTATGCGTACACGACGGGAACCGATCCGGTGCCCTCAATCGGTGGCCGAGCGTCGTTACTGCGACCGGTGACGATGATGCCGTCGACCCGGCGCCGCATGAGGCTGTCGATGTAGAACCGTTCGCGCAATGCGTCGCCACGGCTGTCGCACATGAGTACCGCGACCTGGCCGGGGCCGAGAGTATCTTCTGCGCCCAACATGATCGGAATGGTGAAGCGGCCGAAACTGTCAGAGGTGAGCACCCCAACTGAGTAGGCCAGGTCCGCGCTCGCTCGCGCATCTGCCTTCGATCTGGGCACGAACCCGAGTCGCGTCGCCTCGCGTTGAATCCGCTCCCGCGTCTGGCCGGATACCCTGCCAGTTCCGTTGAGCGCTTTGGACACCGTTCCGATGGAGACACCGGTGGCTTTGGCGACGTCGTTGATCGTGATAGCTCGCATGCCTTCTCCTTGGGAAAAGTTGTTGATTGTTACTTTCCCATCTTTCCTCGTATTCTTCCATGAGCGCGTATGTTTGAACGTCACCGAGCGCAAACTTTTCCCGAGTTTCCCACATTATCGGAGCACTACGTCAATGCAGATAACTCCCACCGAACGTCACGGTCCAGTCGGGCTCACCCCTTCCAGCCGCACGATTCTGAGCCCGCTTCAGCGCGGGGGCATCGTGTTCTCCGGATCTGGTTTCCTAGGCGGATGGCAGGAGCTGAACGCTGCCTCGACGATCTCGCATTGCATCCAGCAGGTCGAGGCCTCCGGGGCAGTCGACAACTTGCGCCGCTTGGTCGGGGAGTCTGACGCGCCTTTCCGAGGCCCGCTGTTCGCCGATTCCGACGTATACAAAACTCTCGAAGCTATCGCGTGGGAGATCGGCCGATCGGGCACGACGAGCTACGACGAGTTCGCGAACGATGTCATCCGGCTGATCGGGTGTGTACAGGCGGAAGACGGCTACATCAACGCGTGGGTGCAAGGCGGGATGTCGGACGAGAAGCTTTCCGCCATGCGCTGGTCTCACGAGCTCTACTGCCTTGGACACCTGCTGCAGGCGGCGATCGCGTTCACGCGGACGACGGGCAGGCGAGACCTGCTCGAGACCGCCATCCGGTTTGTCGATCTCATCGAGCGTGAACTCGGACCGGGCCAACGTACCGGCCTCGACGGACATCCGGAGATCGAGACAGCGCTGGTCGAACTGTGGCGACTTACAGGAGAGCGTCGGTTCCTCGTGCTGGCGAAGCACTTCATCGACGGTCGTGGCCACCAGAGCATCGGAAGCGATCATTTCGGGTCGGAGTACTTCATCGACCACGAGCCGATCCGCGAGATCACCGAAGCCGCAGGTCACGCGGTTCGCCAGCTGTATCTCGCAGCAGGAGCCACCGATCTGGTGATCGAGCAGAGCGAGGGCGACCTCGAAGCGGCGCTTGAGCGGATCTGGACGAGCGTTCACCACCAGAAGATGTACGTCACGGGTGGAGTGGGATCGCGGCATCGCGGTGAGGCCTTCGGCGACCCGTACGAACTGCCGACCGAGCGGGCTTACGCCGAGACCTGCGCAGCGATCGCAAACTTCATGTGGAACTGGCGGATGCTGCTGCGCACGGGCGAGAGTCGGTTCGCAGACGAGATGGAGCGCGGGCTGTACAACGTCATCCCCGCGTCGACGTCGATCTCGGGCACGGAGTTCTTCTACGTCAATCCGCTGCAGCTGCGAGAGGGCCACCGCTCGGAAGAGAACGCGACCACGGCCAGGCGCGGCTGGTTCGGCTGCGCATGCTGCCCTCCGAACATCTCCAGACTCATCGCGTCGATCGACACGTATGCAGCGACCAGCACCGACCGTGGCGTGCAACTGCACCTATACAGCGACGGCTCCGTTGCTCTGGGCGATGGCCCGGATGCTCAGGTGGCGACCATCAGCACCGAGTACCCATGGGATGGGCGCGTCAAGATCGCTCTCGAACGTGCCCTGGACATCGAACTGCGTCTGCGCGTGCCTGGATGGGCGAGGCAGTCAACCGTCACGGTAGACGGCGTTCCTGCCCAGCTCGTTATCGAGAACGGCTACCTGACTCTTCCGCCTGGATCGGCCACAGAGTCCGTCGAGCTCGACTTCCACGCCGAGCCCGTGCTCGTGTACCCGCATCCACGGCTGGACGCATCACGAGGCACGGTCGCCGTGCAAAGAGGACCGGTGATCTACTGTCTCGAGCAGGTGGACCTGCCGCAGGACGTCGACAGTGAGGACGTCTACCTGTCAGAGGCGACCGTGCTGCATGTCGCGGCAGCACCAGAAGGTTTAGACACCCCTGCGATCACCGCCAGCGGCGCCGCGGTCCGCGAGTCAACCGGCGAGCCGCTCTACTCCGGCGTGCGCACGCGACCAGGTGAGCGAGAGATCGGCCGGCTCACGCTGGTTCCATACTTCCGATGGGGCAACCGTCGGCAGGCGGCGATGCGCGTTTGGATCCCCACCCGGTGACCAACCGCATCCCGCAAGCACCAAGAAGATCCCCGGAATCACTCCGGGCCAACCAGAAGTAAGGAAGCGCAAGGATGCGTAAAAGAAGGCTACTCGCCACCTTTGCAACCGTGGTCACAGCAGGCATGTTGCTCGCCGGATGCTCGTCCGGCGGCTCCTCAAACAGTTCAGGTACCGTCACGGTCTGGGTCCGCGACTACGAGAAGGCGATCGTGCAGCCGCTCGCGGACAAGTTCAACAAGAGCCACAAGACCCAGGTCAAGGTCACGTTGATCCCGACACCCCAGTTCGTGCAGAAGCTCGGCACGGCGGCGTCCTCAGGCAGCGGCCCCGATGTCGCTGCCAACGACCTTGTGTTGACCCCGTATTTCGCGTCGGTCGGAGCGTTCGCCGACATCACGAAGAAGGTCGACGCTCTCCCGTACAAGGACTCGCTCGACAAGGCGCACATGAAGCTCGCCACTTACAAGGACAAGGTCTACGGCGTGCCGTTCACTGGCGATGTCTCGGTGATCTTCTACAACAAGGACCTGTTCAAGAAGGCTGGTCTTGACCCGGAGAAGCCACCGACCAACTACGCGGAGATCGAGGCTGATGCGAAGGCGATCAGCGCGCTGGGTGGCAAGAACAAGGGCTTCGTGTTCTCAGGTGCATGCGGTGGCTGCAACGTATTCGAGCTCGCACCGCACGTGTGGGCCAGCGGCGACCCGATCCTCAACGACGACGGCACCAAGGCGAGCATGGATGCGCCGCAGGTCACAGACATGCTGCAGTTCTACCGCAACATGTGGACAGACGGCTCCATGCCGAACCTCGTTCAGACCGACTCGGGAGCCAACGCCGGAACAGCGTTCTTGGGCGGCGACATCGGGATGAAGTCCGACGGCACGTCGTTCCTCGGGTCGCTGGTCAAGCAGAAGAAGTTCGACTTCGGTGTGTTCGCCATCCCTGGCAAAGACGGCGGATCGGCGTCGTTCTCAGGTGGCGACAACATTTCGGTGATGGCAGGTGCGAAGAATCCGACCGGCGCCTGGGAGTTCGTCAAGTGGATTACGACTGAGCCGGCTCAGACCATCCTCGCGAAGAACTCGATCTTGCCGACGCGAACCGACCTGATCGACAAGATCTACACGCCGCTCGACCCGCGGTACAAGGTATTCGCCGAAGCGTCGAAGGTCGGCAAGACGCCGTATAGCACGGTGGAGAACTCCATCTTCAACGACGCGAACGGCGTCTGGTCGAAGCTCATTCAGTCAGCTGTGTTCAAGGGCGACATCAAGGCTGCTCAGGCCACCGCCCAAACTGCGACGCAAGCGTTGCTGGACAAAGCCAACAAGTAGCGGATGCGTGTGGCCGAGGCTCATGCGCTCGGCCACACAATCCCCTGAACGGAACCAGACGACATGGCTCTTCACACCCAGATCGGTGGCACGCTGGCGCCGCCGCGCACCCCCGGTCGCAGGCGGACCTCGCTCTCACGGCGTCGCGCCACCCTCGGCATCATCTACATTGCACCAGCAGCGGTCCTGCTCGGGTTGTTCTTCCTCTGGCCGCTGGTGCGCACCGTATATATCTCGTTCTTCGACTACCCGATCCTTGGTCCGTCCACATTCATCGGGGTGCAGAACTACGTCGAGGCCTTCCAAGACTCCGACTTCGGTCAAGCCGTTATTTTCACCATCGTGTACACGCTGATCACCACGCCGGTGGTGCTCATCGTCGGGTTCGTGCTCGCAGCGCTGGTGCGCAGGCGCACCCGCGCTGCCCGGATCTTCCAGACCGTGTACTTCATCCCGGTCGTGATCGGTCTGGCAGCGGCCAGCTACCTGTGGCTGTTCATGTGGCAGCCAGACATCGGTCCTGTCACCGATCTGCTCTCGCGCCTGGGGCTGGCAGACTCGGCAGTCAACCTCTTTGCGAAGTTCGGCACTGCGTTCCTCATCGTTCTTGCGATGGTGACCTGGAAGGTCGCCGGCTTGCAGATGCTGCTGCTGCTGTCAGGCATGCAATCGATTCCTGAGGATGTGATCGAAGCCTCTCGCATGGACGGCGCCAGCCGATGGCAGACCTTCCGCCACATCACGCTGCCTCTGCTGCGGCCCACTCTCGCGCTTGTGCTCGTGTTCTCGGTGGCAGGTTCACTGCTGGCGTTCGACCAATTCTTCATCATGACAGCTGGGGGGCCTGACAACTCAACGATCACCGCCGTATTCCAGATTTATCGCACCGGGTTCGTGCAGTTCCACCTCGGTTACGCCTCCGCTCTCTCGATTCTCCTCATGCTCGTGCTCGGTGCTGTAAGTGCCGTTCAAATGCTGCTGCTCAGAAACTCGGACAACTCATGACAACGCAAACCATCGCCCCGGCGGGCGCGCGCGTGCGAACTCGGGCGCTCCGCCGATCCCGTATCCTGCCGAACAGTGCGTGGTGGATCATCTCGATCTGCATGGCGGTGCTGTTCTTGTACCCGCTATACATTCTGGTAACCCAGGCGATCAAGTCGCCAGCAGAGGCGGCACAGACTCCGCCGACCCTGTTCCCGCACTCGCTGTCGTTCGACAACTTCGCGCAGCTGGGGACCAGCACAGGGGGGCTGAGCCTGCTCACGAGTATCGGGAACTCCGTATTTGTCAGCGTGACAACGACGGTTTTGACCGTGATCGTGACGACCTTCGCCGGGTATGCGTTCGCCAAACTGCCGTTCCGTGGAAGCAGAATCGCATTCTTCATCACGCTGATCACGTTCATGGTGCCATTCCAGGCAGTCATCACGCCCATCTACTTGACGCTCAAAGATGTCGGGCTGCAGAACAATCTGTTCGGGCTTGCGCTGGTGCTCACGACGTTCAATCTGCCGTTCGGAATCTTCCTGATGCGCAACTCGTTTGCGGCCATCCCACCCAGCATCGAAGAGGCGGCGCTGATCGACGGTGCAAGCACGTTCGGTGCGATGCGAAGAGTCATGCTGCCCAACGCGATCCCCGGGATCGTTTCGACGGCATTGCTCACCTTTTTCGCGGCGTGGAACGACTTCTTCGCCACACTCATCCTGATCTCAGACCAGTCCCAATACACGCTCCCCGTGAGTCTGAACATCCTGGCTGCCGGGCAGAACAACTCGATCAACTGGGGTCTGCTTGAAGCCGGCGTCACCATCACCGTGATCCCATGCGTTGTGATCTACCTTGTGCTGCAGAAGCACTACACGGCCGGTCTGCTCAGCGGTGCCATCAAGTAGCCGTCTTACCGAATACGACGACAGGAAAGTCATGACTGACTCCACCATTACGATCGATCGCGCCTCCGCGGTCGGACCAGTGCTGAGGCACACCTTCGGCTCGTTCGTCGAGCACCTCGGTCGCTGCGTTTATGACGGCATTTATGAGCCGGCGCACCCGACCGCCGATACAGACGGCTTTCGCCGCGACGTCATCGACCTGGTGCGCGAGCTCGGTACCTCAGCCATTCGATACCCAGGCGGCAATTTCGTCTCCGGCTACAAGTGGGAGGATGGCATCGGGCCGAAGGATGATCGTCCGGTTCGGCGCGATCTCGCCTGGCACTCGCTAGAGACCAACCAGGTGGGCATCGACGAGTTCGCTCGCTGGTGCACAGCGACCGATTCGGAATTGATGATGGCCATCAATCTCGGCACGCGCGATACCGCTGAGGCGCTCGACCTGTTGGAGTACGCGAACCATCCGTCGGGGACCGCGCTGAGCGATTTGCGGATAGCCAATGGCGCCGCCGAGCCATACGACATCCGGATGTGGTGCCTTGGCAACGAGATGGATGGTCCGTGGCAGGTGGGTCACCTCTCGGCCGACGACTACGGCAAGAAGGCGGCGCGTACTGCCGCCGCGATGAAGATGGCCGACGACACGCTCGAGCTGGTGGTTTGCGGGTCCTCCGGTTCGGCGATGCCGACATTCGGCGACTGGGAGCGCATCGTGCTGGAACACAGCTACGAACACGTCGATTACATCTCCTGCCACGCCTACTACCAAGAGCGAGCAGGAGACCTAGGGTCTTTCCTAGCCTCGTCTTTGGACATGCAGTACTTCATCGAGACCGTCGTCGCCACCGCGGACCACGTCAAGCACAAGCTGCGCAGCAAGAAAACGATCAATCTGTCGTTCGACGAGTGGAACATCTGGTACCTCGACGAGCACAAGGCTTCGCACGAGGTCGATGACCAGTGGCGGGTTGCTCCACGCCAACTCGAAGACGTTTACACGGTGGCGGATGCCGTGGTGCTCGGCAACCTGCTGATCACCCTGCTGAAGAACAGCGATCGGGTGACCTCGGCGTCGCTTGCGCAGTTGGTGAACGTGATTGCGCCAATCATGACGGAACCGGGTGGGGACGCGTGGCGGCAGACCACGTTCTACCCGTTCTCGATCACCAGCCGGCTGGCTCAAGGCACGGTACTTCGCCCTATGATCGAGTCCCCGCGCTACCAAACCGCCGTATACGGTGAGGCCGACCTGATCGACTCGGTTGCAACCTTCGACGAAGAGAGCGGCCGCGGCGCCCTCTTTGTGGTCAACCGTGACCAGGAGAGCTCACGGACGATCTCTGTTGATGTCCGATCCCTCGGCGTCACCCAGCTGTTGGAGACGGTGACCCTGTCCGACGACGATGTGTACGCGAAGAACACTTTCATAGACCAGCGCCGCGTCGTCCCGCGCCAGAACATCGACGCCACCGTCTCCGACGGCATGATGACTGTGACACTTCCGCCCGTTTCGTGGACAGCGGTCGCCTTCAGATGAGTGTTGTCCTTCCCGCGCCTGGCACGGTGCGACTGAATGACGGCCCCTTCTTGAACTCGCAATTTCTCGACAAAAAGTACCTTCTCGGTCTCGACCCGAAGCGGCTGCTCGCCCCGTTCTTCCGCGAGGCGAGGCTGTCCCCGGAGGCCGAGCCGTACGGCAACTGGGAAAGCGGAGGACTGGACGGCCACACAGCCGGCCACTACCTGTCAGCTACGTCGCTCATGTTCGCGTACACCTCAGACGTGCGGTTCCGAGATCGCGCTGAAGAGATGGTCATAGGGCTGGCGCGCGCGCAACGCGCAATTGGCACCGGGTACGTGGGAGGGGTCCCGCGATCCTCAGAGTTGTGGGCCGAGGTGGCCGCCGGCCACATCGATTCCACCACCTTCACCCATGATGGACGGTGGGTGCCCTGGTACAACCTGCACAAGACGTTCGCCGGACTCATCGAAGCCCATCGAAGCGCTGGCATCGACGGGGCTCTGGAGACCGTCGCTGGCATGGCCGACTGGTGGCTGCACATCGCCGCAGGGATCGATGACAGCGAATTCGAGCTGATGCTCGACACCGAATTCGGGGGAATGAACGAGTCTTTCGCGGACCTCGCCGCGATCACGGGTCGCAAGGACTACGCTGCGATGGCGAAGCGATTCTCCCATCGAGCCGTATTCGAGCCGCTTGCGGCCGGTCAGGACCTGCTCACCGGATTGCACGCCAACACCCAGATCCCGAAGGTCCTCGGTTATCAGCGCATCGCTGAACTCACAGGCGAACGTGAATACGCCATGGCAGCCTCGTTCTTTTTCGACACTGTGGTGAAGACACGGACCATCTCTATCGGCGGCCACGGCGTGCGTGAGCACTTCAACGCCGCCGACGATTTCCACACGATGTTCGAGGACCGCGAAGGACCTGAGAGCTGCAACTCATACAACATGATGAGACTGGCCGGCGACCTCTATGCCGCCACCGGCGAGCCCGAGTACATCGACTACATCGAGCGAACGTTGCACAATCACGTCTTGTCGGCGCAGCATCCGGTGCACGGCGGTTTCGTCTATTTCACACCCATGCGGCCCGACCACTATCGGGTCTACTCACATCCGGAAAACAGCTTCTGGTGCTGCGTCGGCACCGGGATGGAGGCGCATGCGAGGCATGCGGCGTACATTTTCGCCGAACGAGACGAACGGCTCGCGATCAACCTCTTCATCAACAGCACGATCGCCTGGCGTGGAATCACCCTGACGCAACACGCCGCGGCGGCACCCAACTTCGGCACTAAGGTAACGATCCACACTGACCGGCCGGTGCGCCGCGTCATCGAGGTGCGCGTGCCGTCATGGGCCGACGGCACGCCAGAAGTGACAGTGAACGGCGAGCATGTCACCGTGTCCAGAGCAGATCGACACCTCACCATCGACCGCGAATGGGCAGACGGCGACATTTTCAGCGTTAGCCTCCCAGCGTCACCGCGCCTCGAGTGGCTGTCGCGCGGATCCAACTGGGTCAACGTCGCGTGGGGGCCGACGGTATATGCGGCCACTGGCGCGCCCAGCAACTTCTCCGATCTTGTCGCCGACGCGGGCAGGATGAGTCATATTGCCCGTGGCCCCCTCAAGCCGCTGAGCCAGACACCGATCGTCGTCGAGTCTGATCCGGGATTCGCCCTCACGGGCACGGCCGACGGCAACGTCATCCTGAACACCACGCTCGGCGCGATCACCCTGGTGCCGTTCTCTGGGGTGCACGACATTCGCTACACCATCTATTTTCCGGCAGGGACGAACGCCGGCTCTCGCCGCACGCAACTTCATCAGCGCGATGAATGGCAGCTGGGGGTGGATGCTCGCACCCAAGACGTGATCACGCTCGGCGAGCAGCAGCCGGAGGCCGATCACGAGTTCACTGGCGAACTCAGCGAGACCGGTCGCGACGGCGATACGACGTGGCGGCGCACCTCAACGTCAATGGGCGCAACCTTGGTCGATTGGCGGCGTGCCGCACGATTCCTTCGGCTCTCCTGGCTAGACGGTGACGGCAACGTCGGTTACGACATCTTCGCGCACGGCGTCCGTGTTGCGACAATCGAGCGAGAGGGCGCCGACATCTCGCCCGTTGTTTGCACCGCTGAGTACGAACTGCCCTCAGAGCTTCTCGCGATGGATCTTGAGCGGATCCCGCTCAGCATGCGCGCGCGTGGCGGTCGAAGAACCGATCGCATAACCGAGCTACGACTGCTCGCCGATTCTCTGGAACCTGTCGGCTCTAGGTGACCTTCAGCGTGGTGGCTCCTCCGTGCTGCGGCGGGACGGACGGAACGCGGTCAGCGGCCCGCGTCGGCGCGCGATCGCATCCGCACCTTCTCGATGTGGTCGCGCATGGCTGCAGCCGCCGCTGCAGGCCCGGCCGAGAATGCGGTAACGATGGCCGTGTGCTCGGCGACAGCGTCGCCGGCATCGGTCACGCCACTGGAGAGCGTCTGCCGCATCCGGTGCACGCGCGTTGAGATGGCCTCTGACATGTCGATCAAGAACGGATTGTGCGTGTTCTGAAAGATTTCGTGGTGAAACTTCCAGTCAACTTCGAAGTATTCGCGCAACAACTCGACCGGGATGTCGCCGTGAGCGGATGCCGCTTGCACGCGTTTGGCGACCTCCCTGTGCTCGAGGAGCGCCTCTTCCAGAACCGGCACGAGCGCCTCGGCGTGCTCGGCGGCCAATTCGGTCGCTCCGCCCTCAAGCACGAGGCGCGCGTCGAACAGCGCCTCGAGTTGCCCGTCCGAGATTGGTGCGGCGACACGGTAGCCCTTGTGCGCTTCGCGCGTCACGAGTCCGGTGCGCTCCAGCTGGACGAGAGCCTCACGCACCGGCGTCGGCGAGACGTGCAGATCGCGCGCGACCGTGTCAATCGAGAGCCTGGAGCCAGGCTCGATGTCTGAACGCATGAGCATGTCGAGCACGAGTTCATACACTCGATCGCGCAGGCCGCGCCGCTCCAAGCTGTTCCCAGCGTCCAGTGGGTAGACGGTGCTCGGCATCAAGGTCTCCTCTGGTGCATGCAAACGACGATGGGCGGCGCACATGGATGCGTGTTCCTATAGGATATTGGGCCGCCCGAGGCTGTGCCATTTCCCGCGCCATTCACCTCACCATTCCCTCTCCCATTCCCGCCTTGACCCTGACACGATGTCAGGGTCTACAACGGGAGGCGTTATGTTCACCATCGGAGATTTCGCCAGATACGGACGGGTGTCCGTGCGGATGCTGCACCACTACGACGCGATCGGCCTGCTGAAGCCGTCCCGCGTCGATGTCGTCACCGGCTACCGCTTCTACGACGCCCGCCAACTTGCCGCGCTCAACCGGATTGTCGCACTCAAAGACCTTGGATTCACCCTGGCAGAAGTGCGGTCGCTCATTGAGAACGCGATCACCGTCGACGAGTTGCGCGGCATGCTCGCGCTGCGGCGCTCGCAATTGCGCGCGCAACTCGACGCGGATGCTGCGCGGCTGGCCGGCGTCGAGGCGCGACTTCGAATCATCGAAAGTGAGGGAATGATGCCCGAGACAGAGGTCATCGTCAAACAGATTCCTGCCGTACGCGTCGCCGAAGTCACCGCAATCGCCGCAGGCTATGAGCCGACGGAGATCACGCCCGTCATCGGACCGCTGTACGACGAACTGATCGGCCAGCTGGTGTACCGAGAGATCGCGTTCACCGGCCCGAACATCGCATGGTACGAGGATGCGGGAGCCGGTGACGGGTCGGTGATCGTGCACGCCGGCGTGCAGCTTGCACACGACGCCCCGGCAGAGGTAGGCGCGAAAATGGTCGATCTTCCCGCCGTGCGTGCCGCAACGATCCTGCACCACGGTTCGTTGGACAACGTGATGCCGAGCGTTCAGACTCTTGCCCAGTGGATCGAGGCGAATGGATATCGCTCGACAGGCTTCGCGCGCGAGGTGTATCTCGAATGCCCAATGGGCCGACCCGACGAATGGGTCACCGAACTTCAGGATCCACTGATCGGAGCTGCATCATGAAAGAGGACCTCGACTTCTATGCCGCACAGAGCATATATTCCGATCCCGGCCGCTCGGTGGACTGGTTAGACGACGTGCCGACCGAGCTCGCGGACATCCGCCGGCTTGCGACCGGGCTGGTGTTCCACTTTCGTGCCAACGGCGACCTGAGTGCCAACGGCTTCACGGCCGATCGGTTTTCCGAGCTCGACCTGCGGTACGCGGACGACATGCTCGCCCGGTTGCGCCAGTTGCAGGATGGCTCCATCACGGCCGCCCGCCAGCCGACACGGTGCATCCTTGGCTGCTGCCGAGATTTCACGCTGCTGTTCGTCGCCATGGCGCGGCATCGTGGCATCCCGGCGCGCTCGCGCGTGGGGTTCGCCGGGTATTTCGGCGGCGACTGGTGGTACGACCACGTGGTCGCGGAGGTGTGGGATGCTGCCGAGCGGCGTTGGCGGCTGGTCGAAGCGCAGATGCCAGACGGCTATGTCGACCCAGCGACAGGCTTGCAGATGGACCTTCTGGATGTGCCGCGAGACCGCTTTCTGGTCGGTGCGGATGCCTGGCGCGCGGCGCGCTCGGGGAGCCCCGACGCCGAGCGGTTCGGGGTTTCCCCTGAACTCGACCTGCCATACCTGCGGTCGTGGACATACCTCGCGCACAACGTGATCTTCGATCTCGCCGCGCTGAACAAAGACGAGATGGTGTTATGGGAGACCTGGGGCGTGCTCGATTCGCTCGCGCCGCCCGATCCAAACGCACAGCTGGATACGGTGCGTTCGCACTACGATGACGTTCGGTTTCGCGTGCCTGCGACGGTCACCAACCATTCGCCGTTAGATGGCTCGCGACGCGCGGTCGAGCTGCGTGCGCGGTCGGTGGTCGAGTAGCGAGGCGAGGCACGAGCGCCGCGTATCGAGACCTCGCAACCCGCGCTATGGTCCGGAACTACAGATCGGGTTGCGAGGTCTCGATACGCGGCTCGCTGCGCGAGCAGCTACTCGACCACCGAAATGGCTGGGGCGGCTCGCTGCGCGAGCAGCTACTCGACCACCGAAATGGCTGGGGCGGCTCGCTGCGCGAGCAGCTACTCGACCACCGAAATG
>DATMTC010000090.1:0-17450 GCA_035565115.1 Microbacteriaceae bacterium
TCTGCCGTGACACACCGGGTGCAAGCGCAATCAATTGCCAGGAAGTGGCTATCCATGTCGGTGCCAGGATGGCTGGCGCGTTTCCGGATGGGATGCCGGTGTTTCGTGGTTATCAGCGCCCTTTTCTGGCTAGTGCGCCAGTTGAGCTGGCGCGATAGCCGGCAAGTGGCGCTGGTATCTGCGCCCTTCGACCGGGTGGGCGTTGGTTACTGAGTTACGCGCAGGTCAGCTGCACCGGTCACCCGCGCTGGTAACTCAGGAAGCCGGTAACTCAGGAAGAACGCACCAGCGGCCAGCTTCGGCCCGCGTGATGACGCGGATGTTTGACCCGCGGCATTCGATTTACCTGAGTTACCGCGAGCTCGGCTGCGGCATCCAGGCAACCCGACCCGGCACCCCAGCAAACCGGCAGTGACATGGATAGCCGCTTGCCAGGAATTGGTGACGCCTGCGTGCACGCATTCAGGTGAGGCGGTCCGCCGGCCGGATATTCCAGCCGGCACCGCGTCTCACCTGAATACCGGTGCAGGGCGGGCCCCCGCGACTGACGGCGGATGCGACGGGCCGGCCTGTGTAAGGAACGGCCCTACGGCCCGGGGCGGATGCGACGGGCCGACCGGCGGTCGGTGCGAGCAGTACCATAGGCCTGCACCCAAACGGGTCACACTCACGAGTCAAGTCAACACGAGGAGATCAGCAGTGAATTCAGTCATCGGCGCGATCCTGCCAACCGCGTTCGGCATCGCACTGACTCCGCTGGTCGTGATCGCCACTGTGCTCAGCCTCGCCAGCCACCGAGGGAAGGCGAATCTGGCGTCGTTCATCATCGGCTGGTTCGCTGGAATCGCAGGAGTGGTCATCGCTGCAGCTCTGCTCGCCTCGATCATCCCCGCGAGCGCGCCCCAACTGACCCGGATCACTGCAGGGATCGTCGTGATCGTGCTCGGCGGCGTACTGTTCCTGCTCGCCTTCGGTGAGTTGCGTGCCCGGTCGGCTGTAACGCAGGATGCGCTTCCAGAGTGGACAGGCACGATCGCCGACGTGACGGTGGTTCGCGCATTCTTGGCCGGGCTTTATCAGGTGGTTTTGGATCCGAAGAACCTGATCTTGGCAATCGCCGGCGGTGTGATCATCGGAGTGTCCGCCATGCAGATCGTGCCGGTGATCATCGTGATCGCCATATTTGTTGTGATCGCGCTTGTGAGCGTGCTGATCGTCGTCGTCGCGAACCTTGCTGCTGCCCAGAAGACCGCCGGTGCCATCGATGGTGCGCGCGAGTGGCTCGTCGCTCACGGTTCGGCGCTGGTCGCATCCGTGCTGTTCATCGTCGGCGTGACGCTTGTCGGGCAGGGTATCTCGGTTCTCTAGCGGCGTGCACGGCCGACTCTGGGGAGCTTCGCTCTTCAGGTGGCGTCGGTGGTCGATAGCATTAGCGGATGCGGAGCGCGCGCGATGATTGAGTCCGTGAGTTCCTACGTCGCCATGGGGAGTTCGTTCGCCGCCGGACCGAGGATCGGTCGCCGGGTGACAGGCTCGCCTCGGGAGGCATGGCGATCCGACCACAACTATGCGCATCTTGTCGCGCGGCGGCTTGGTCTCGAGCTGATTGATGTCACATTCTCTGGCGCAACGACAGCAGACCTCAGGCAACCGAACGAGCTCGGCTTCCCGGCCCAGCTGGATGCGCTGAAAGAGACGACCCAGCTGGTCACGCTCACGTGCGGTGGCAACGACCTCGGTTACATACCGTATCTGGCCGCCTCAAGTATCCCGCGACCGTTGACGCTGCTGTCACGCTGGCGCGAGTTGACCGCGGCGCTCGACACGACGCAACTGGGGGAGAAGGTCGCTGATCTCGACGCGAGTCTTCGGATGGTCTGCGCCGAGATCCGCCAGCGGGCACCGCATGCCCGCGTGCTCTTCACCGACTATCCGGCGCTCGTGCCTCCGGAGGCGGATGCGACCAAAACGCCGCTCAGCGACGCAACGGCATCCGTCGCTCGCCGAATCGCGGGCGAGCTCTCGCGTGTCGTCGAGGAGAACGCGCGTGCGAGTGGCTTCGATTTTGTGCCCGTTGCAGAAGCGAGTCGTGACCACCACGCCTGGGCGGCGACGCCGTGGACGACTCACATGACCTTGCTGCCATGGTCAGCAGCGCCGTACCATCCCACCGCAGCGGGGATGCGTGCGATCTCTGAGTTGATCGTCGCGAGGCTTAGCGAGCGATCGGCGGACTGATCTCGCCACTGCCGCGTGCGACCAAGTGCACCGGAAGCACGATCCGTTTGAACGGTTTGGTGTCTCCTCCCAGCCGCTCAAGTAGTGCGGCGGCGCCGCGTCTGCCGAGTTCTTCGGCATCTGAAGCGACAACCGTGACCGGCGTCTGCAGCATGCCGGCCAACCGAAAGTCGTCGAATCCGACCAGAGCGACGTGAGAGTGCCGGTTCCACATCGCCTGCAGAACACCTTCGGTCAAGAAGTTGGTCGTGGAGAAGATCGCGGTCGGCGGATCGCTGCGATCGAGAAGCTCACCGGTTGCCCGTGCAGAATCCTCAACTGACCCGTGCCGCAACTTGACAACGAGACTGTCGTCGACCGGTATGCCTGCCGCCTGCAGCGCCTTCCGATACCCGCGTCGGCGTCGCACGGTCGTGTAGTGGGACGGCGCGACAACGATCGCGATGCGACGGTGCCCGTGTGCGATCAGATGATCGACGGCCAGCTGCGCGCCGCGCTCATTGTCGAAGATGACGACGTCGCCCTGGGCGCCCCGCGCCGGCCTGTCGACGAAAACGACCGGCACACGCGTGTGGCGGTTCGCGCTGGCCAGGAAGGCGTGGTCGCTGTGGCCGGGCACCATGACAAGTCCGGCCACCCGCCGTCCAAGCAGTTCGCGAATCGCTCGCCGTTCTGCTTCGGCATCCTCATCGGCTGAGCTGAGGACGACGGCGTACCCGGCCGCTTTGAGTTCGCCCACTGCTCCCTTCGCCAGACTGGCGTAGAACGGGTTCGTGAGGTCGCCGATCACCAGCCCGATCGTGCGGGAACTCTGACCGGGGCGCAACGACCGCGCGATCTCATCGCGCTGATAGCCCAGTTCTTCGATGGCTGCGTTGACGCGGGCCGCCGTCGATTCGCCGACGGATCCGACCTCGTTCACGACACGCGACACTGTGACGAGTCCGACGCCTGCTCGTTCGGCCACGTCGCGCATGGTCGGCCGCGGTGGGCGCGGTTCAATGCCGAGAGCGTCGTTCACTGGCTCGCCGTGTTTCTCGAGATACATGTCGTGCCAGCGCGTTTGGCGCGCCGGCACTTGGTTTCATGATTATCGCAGAGATCGCAACGCAGACGGCGGCTGCGCTTGGTGCGTCCGCGCCGCCGCCCTCATGCGGCGCGGACACTCCGCGTACGACTACTTGTTCTCGTTGATGATCGCGTTGACCTTGTCGATGTAGTCAGGCAGCGTCGACATGGACGCTTTGCCGGACAGGATCGGCAGGAACATCGCGGTCGTCAGCGTATTGACCTTCGGGCCCCACGTGGGCGTGAAGCGCGTGCCGACTAGATTCTTCGTCGCCAGGTCTGCTTTGACGGTCTCACCTATCGACGGCGGAACGGCCGACAAAGCGTTGAAATAGGCGTCTTGTGCCTTCACGTACGCCGGCGGGGCGACCGGCGAGACGGGCAGAACCTTCTCGAACATGGTGCTGTCCAGGTACTGCAGCACCTTGAAGGTCGCGTCGCTGTTTGCGGTGTATTTCGGAGTGCAAATGCCGACAGCGTCATAGGTCGTCACGAATTTGCCGTCTTTGCCTGCTGTGGGGTACGGCGCGAAACCGTAGTCGACCTTCGGCTTGTCGGTCAGGAATGCCGCCGCGAGCCACTGGCCGCCATCGAGCATCGGTATTTTTCCAGCAGAGAACAGGGAGGTCGAGTTGCTGTCGTCATAACCGGGGGGTGTTGTCGCGCCTGCCTTGATCGACGCTGCGAGCTTCTCCATTCCCTCTATGTATTTGCTGTCTGCCTGCACCTTTGTCGGATCGTTCGTGCTCGCCGCAAACGGCTTGCCGCCTGCCGAGACGGCGTAGCGGCTGAGCGCGAACGGGGTGTCAGTCGTGGGAGCTGCGTGTAATCCGTATGTCGCGCCGTTCTTGTTCGTGAGCGCCGCTGCATCCGCGTAGAGGTCGTCGTACGTCCATCCGGCCGCCGGAATCGTCAGGCCCGCCGCCTTGAATGCGTCGGCGTTGTACCAGATGCCGTAGGTGTTCAGCAGAGATGGGAGGCCGCCGATCTGGCCAGCCTTGGTTTTCCAGTTCGCGAGCGCGGTTCCGAAACTACGGTCATTGAGCGTTTTGCCGCCAGACAGTTTCGAGGTCCAGTCCGTCAGGATGCCGAGGTCGGAGTATTGCTGCTCCGTGTCGTTTCCACACCAGAACAGGTCTGGCAGTTTTTTCGCCTGCGTCAGCGAAGACAGCTTGGCCGAGTAATCGCCGCTCGGCGTTGCAAGCCGCTTGACCGTGATGTTCGGGTCCGTGAAGCCCTTGAGGGCTTTGTCGATCTGAGCGTTGGTCTGCGCGCTCTCCCAGGTCATGATGGTGACCGTCGCTTTCGACCCAGACCCTGAGTCTGAGCCGGATGACGAGCATCCGGATATCAGCATGCCAGAGATGGCGAGCACAGCGACGGCACCGACGACTGTTCTTCTGTTCATTTCGCTCCTTGGAAAATAGGTGGTGCTTGGCGATAGGTGGTCGTGTTCATTTCTGGCTCGAATTTCCGAGGGCGCTCAGGCCCTGCACGAAATAGCGCTGCGCGACGAAGAAGATAATCAGCGGGGGCAGCATGTACAGCAGATTCGTCGCCATATAGGCGGACCAGTTCGGCGTCTGGCCGGCGAACGTCGAGACGAACGACGCCATCCCGACGCTGAGCGGCCACTTGTCGGATGAGTACAGGTAAATCAGCGGGTTCAGGTAGTCGTTCCAGGAGAATTGAAAGGCGAGGATGCCCATGGTGATCCAGACCGGCTTGGTCATCGGCAGCATGATGCGCACGAAAATCGTGAAATATCCGGCGCCATCCACCTTCGCCGCCTCATCGATCGAGTACGGAATGGCCAGGAAGTACTGCCGGGCCAGGAAGATGAACAGGGCGTTTCCACCGAGGAACGACGGCACGATCAAGGGCAACCAGGTGTCGTACCAGCCGATCGCGCGGAACATGGTGAACAGAGGAACGATTCCGATCACGGGTGGCAGCAGCATGCTGCCGACGAACGCGTAGAACCACATCTTCCGCCCGCGAAACCGCAGTCGAGCCAACGCATAGCCGGCCATCATCGACGTGCTCACGCTGCCGATCACGCACAGCGATGTGATGATTAGAGAGTTCAGCAGTAACTGGGGAAAGTGGATCTCGGCCGGCCCGTTGATGAAGTTCTCGAAGTGGAACTGGGTCGGCAAGATCGTCGGCGGAATGTCGAACACGGCGGACTTGCCTTTGAGCGCGATTGACACCATCCAGAGCAACGGCAGCACCATGACCGAGCAGATCAAGAGGGCGATGGCATACCACGAGGCGCTGCGAGCAAAGCCGCGGCGGGCCCTGCTGCTCTGCGAGATGTCTTTGCGGCCTGCGCGAGAAATCGCCTTGTCCTGGCGGACTTCACTAGTCGTTGTCACTGTAACTCCAGACGCTTGAGAACCGGGCGGTCAACGCGACGACCGCGACGATGACGATGAAAAGCACCCACACCTGAGCGGACGCGTATCCGAGTTCCGGGATGTTGCCCAACTTGGGAAATGCGTGGTTGTAGAGCGACAGCATCAGCGTGTTCGAACTGAATCCGGGGCCGCCTTGCCCGTCTGGACTCAAGATCGCCGGCTGCGCGAACGCCTGCATCGCCGTTGTGAGCTGCAAAACGATCTGGAGAATGATGATCGGGCTGATCACGGGCAAGGTCACGCGGAAGAAGATCGTGCCTGCACCTGCCCCGTCGAGCTTGGCGGCTTCGTACAGCTCGGCCGGAACTGCCTGCAGGGCGGCGATGAAGATGATCATCGTCGAGCCGACACCCCACAGCATGACGATCACGATCGACGGCATGATCGTCGTCGATGACGACAACCACAGCAGCGGCCCGATGTGAAAGGCCCCCAGAACCATATTGGCCAGACCAACCTGCGGGTCGAAAACGAACTTCCACAGCGTGACAGTGGCGACCACGGGAAGCACGACGGGCAGATACAGGAGCGTGCGAACGAGGCCGACCGCCTTCATCCGTGCGTTCGCGAACACAGCCAGGGCCAGGCCGATCACTAGCGAAAGCGGCACGTACAACACGACGAGGTAGCCGGTTGCCCACAGCGACGGGAAGAACGACGGGTCCTTGGTGAACATGTCGATGAAGTTCTGAAATCCGACGAGCCGGGGGTCGGACAGCCCGTTGTATGAGGTCATCGCGTAGTACGCGGATGCGAACAGCGGGTAGATCACGAAAACGCTGAATCCCACGATGGCGGGGGCCATGAAGATATAGGCCGGGCGCATCTCTGACGACAGTCTGCGCCTGCGGCGTTGTGGCCCTTGTGTGGCTTTCCGCGCGGTCGGCGCGGCTAAAGCGGAACCCTGTGCAACTTCTGACACGTGCATCTCCTCCGTTGGAGCGATCAGCGATGATCGAGCCTTCTTGTGCCCTTCTTGGCGAGCGGAACGAACTACGGTAACGTTTCCATTCGCTGCAGAAATATCGTTGCGCACTTCGCAGAGGGAGTCAAGCAAATTGGTGGAAACGTTTCCTCACACCGGCAATTGGGTGGTTCCCGATTCGATGAACACGCTGACGCTCGCCCTGGCGGATGATCTGGTGGGCACTGCAGCAGCCCCGATCATCGCGCAGTGCTTCACGAATACCTGGACTCATGCGATGCACTGGTCGGATGCTCGGGTGGGTGAGTCGGCGGCCAGGAAGGAGCAGGCTTTTGTGGCAACCGGGGACATCCCGGCCATGTGGCTTCGCGATAGCACGGCACAGGTTCGCCCATATCTGGCGCTGGCCGAGGATCCGGCAGTCGCACGCGCGCTGACCGGCGTGCTGCGCCGACAGGTTCAGTGCGTTCTCATCGACCCGTATGCCAATGCTTTCAACGACGGTCCGACCGGCGCCAACGGCGAGCACCGTGACCTGCCGTCGCCGGCACCCGACGTGTGGGAGCGCAAGTACGAAGTCGACTCGCTGTGCGCCCCGCTTCAGCTGGGTTACGCGATCTGGAGAGCCACCGGATCGACGGCGCACTTCGACGAGGACTTCGTGCTTGCGGCTCGATCGATCGTTGCCATCTGGCGGTTGGAGCAAGATCACCGTGATTCGCGCTACCGGTTCGTGCGGCTGGCTGGTGAATTCGCTGGCGACAGCCTGCCGGAAGACGGCCGCGGTGCTCCCGTCGCGCGAACAGGCATGACGTGGTCGGGTTTTCGGCCCAGCGACGATCGATGCGCTTACGGCTACCTGGTGTCAGCGAATGCGCTGGCATCCGCGAGCCTGCATGGCCTCGCAGAGATCGCCGAAGCTGTGCTCGACGACATGGAACTGGTTGACGGATGCCGCAGGCTCGCCGCGGAGATCGATGACGGGATCGAACACTTTGCGGTGCACCAACACGATGGTGAGGATGTTCTGGCATACGAGGTGGACGGGCTCGGCGGTGTCATGTTCGGTGACGATGCGAACCTGCCGAGCCTGTTGAGTCTGCCCTTGAGCGGCTGGCTGAACGCCGACGATCCGCTGTATCTTGCGACCAGGCGGCACGTGTTGTCCGACGCGAATCCGCACTTCTTCACGGGGACTGCTGCAGCAGGTCTCGGAAGCTCCCATACTCCTGAGCGCCACGTGTGGCCGCTGGCCATCGCGACCGCCGGTCTCACAGGCGGCGAGAATGATGCGTTGAACGCGCTCGAATCGCTCGCGACGACCACGGGGGGATCGGGATTGATGCATGAGAGCTTCCATGTCGACCATCCAGAGAGGTTCACGCGCTCGTGGTTCGGCTGGGCGAACGCGATGTTCTCTGAGCTGGCGCTGGAGATCACAGGGCGCGGTGTCAAAGAACTCTTTCCGCGGCATCCGCGCACCACGGTCCGGTGTATCGGCGCTCCGGATCGGGCCGGCGATCATATTAGTCGTGGTCTTCCTGGTGATCGCGCCGGTGTAGATCCCGAATGACGGGCGAGGGTGTCAGGCCGCCGACCGTGCGGCGAGGACGCCGGGGATCGCCCCGCCTATCGCGACAGCTGCGAGCACGACCGCAGTGCGTGAAAGCGCGGCGCTCGTCGCAGTGATCGATGCGGCGGTCCCGCCGTCAGCCGGACTGCCAATGCCGGTCACGGAGAACAGCAGGTAGACGGCACCGACCGCCGCCACGCCGATGAGCTGTCCGAGTTGCATCGTCGTTGTCATGAGGCCGCTGACATCCGCCGCCTGTTCCCTGGGCACCCGCGCGAGTGCGAGGGCGAGGGACGGGCTCACGGACAGCCCCATTCCGATTCCATCCAGCGTGAGCGCGAGCCACATGAGTGGACTGGCCAGCGCACCGTTTTGCACCGCTACGGCGAGAACCAGGTAAGCGACAGCGCACACGGCGAGTCCGATTGCGGGCAGTGCCGCGTGCATCCGTTTCGGCAGCAGTCGCCACCAGAAGCCTGCGATTCCGAATGCGGCGGCCATGGGCAACCAGGTGAATGCCGCCCCCAATGGACCGATGCCGAGGCTGGTCTGCAGATACAGAGTGAAGGCGAAGAGAAGCCCGCCATACGCGATCTGGCCGAACCACAGCGCTGCAAGCGCCGGCGCGAATGCTGGAACCCGAAACACTCGCGGATCGAGCAGCGGATGCCCGCCGCTAGCAACCAAACGGCCCTCGATGCGCACAAAGAAGGCGCCAACCGTCAGACCAGCCGCGATGCACGCGAAAAGCCAGATCGGCCAGCCGAATTCATTCCCGAACACGAGCGGAAGCACGATCAGGCACACCGCGATCGATGCTGTGAGCAGGCCGGCACCGTCGAGTCTTTGCCGACCGCCCTCAACCGGTTGCGGCCGCCTGGTCGGTGCATCCCGTGGCAGCAGCAACGGCGCGGCGATGAGCAACGCGATGCCGAGCGGCACGTTGATCAGGAAAACCGGCCGCCAGGAGGAGCCGAACAGGTTGGCGGTGACAATGGCGCCGCCGAGGATGAGGCCGGCGATTGCGCCGGTCGAGAGCACGACACCGTATGCCGACAGTGCTCGCGCGCGTTCCGGCCCGGCGAACTGGGTCTGAATCACACTCATGATCTGCGGCACCATGAGTGCGGCCCCGGCACCTTGAATGACGCGGAACGCGATCAGAAGCCAGACTGCCGGTGCGAAGCCGCACGCCATGGATGCGACGGTGAAAGCGAGCACGCCGACCAGAAACATGCGTCTGCGTCCGTAGAGCTCGCCGAATCTGGCGCCGGGGATCAGGAACATCGCGTATGCGACCGTATATCCGCCGACGACAAGCTGGAGCCCTGCGCCCGACGCGCCGAGTTCTGTGCCGATCGACGGCAAGGCAACATTGACGACGAACACGTCGACAAGGCCCATGAACTGGCCGACCAGCAGCACCACAAGCATCCACCACGGATGAGCGGAACGCTCGACGGGCAATGGTGGCGTGGCTAGGGTGATTCTGAGATTGGTCATGGCTTTCGTTTCTTTCGTGTTTGCGAGAATTTCAACGATCACCTGTACATACCGGCCGCGCTCACCAAAATCATCGAGCGATGAATCTGCGTCGCTGCGCGGGTATAGATAGATGTCGGTAAAAAGCTGACAGGTGAGGAGAGCGGATGTCGCAGGATCTCGAGCACATGGATCTCAGGCAAACGGACTTCGGGCAAACGGACTTCGAGCAGACGGTCGCGAGCCACCGGCGGGAGCTTCTTGCCCACTGCTACCGCATGCTCGGGTCGGCTCCGGATGCCGAAGACGCCGTGCAAGAGACGATGCTGCGGGCGTGGCGATCGTTCGGGGTGTTCGATCCTCGGCGAGCGTCGGCGCGAACGTGGCTATATCGCATCGCGACCAACGTCTGCCTGAGCGCGCTCGGGCGCCGCGGCGGCCGAAGTCTGCCGGCCAGGATCGTCGAACCGAGCACCGATCCTGGCGAACCGTTCGCGCGCGGCGACAACATGCGTTGGGTCGAGCCGTTCCCGGACGCCTCTGGCACTGGCATCGGGCAGGACCCGGCCGATGCGTCCGCTGCACGCGGCAGCCTGAGGCTGGCGTTCGTCGCGGCGATCCAATACCTGCCTCCGCGGCAGAGGGCGGTGTTAATCCTGCGCGATGTGCTGCAGTTCTCCGCCGCCGAGACGGCCGAGATTCTGGATGCGACGCCGGTTGCCGTCAACAGTGCGTTGCAACGTGCGCACGCTCGAATGGCGCAGGTGGCCGTCGTCGAAGACGATGTCGCCGAACCGGCGACCGTCGCAGATCGTGCCGTGATCGAGCGGTACATCACCGCGTTCGAAAACTCCGACATCGCGGCGCTGACCCTCTTGCTGACCGACGACGTCGTGCTTGAGATGCCGCCGATGCTGAACTGGTTCCATGGCCGGGCGAATTACGGGCTGTTCATCGAGCGTGTCTGCAGAATGCGCGGGCCGCGCTGGCACCTGGTGCAGACATCCGCCAACGGACAGCCGGCCGTGGGTGCCTATGTCCTTGACAGCGATGGAGTGTTCAGGGCACACAGTATTCAGGTCTTCTCGGTGTTCGACGGACTCATCGGCCACAACGTGGTGTATCAGAACACCGAGCTGTTCGGGCTTTTCGGCCTCTCTGACACAGCCTCAGTCGCCTAGTCCGCTGGCCTCGAGACGGGTGGATGTCTGAGGGCTCGGCTACCCTGGAGAACTGTGCCAGAGCCTGTCATCGTCGCCCGTGACCTCGTCAAGAAGTACAAGGGGTTCCCCGCCGTCGGAGGGATCTCATTCGAGGTTGCGCCAGGGGAGTCTTTCGGACTGCTCGGCCCGAACGGTGCGGGCAAATCGACGACGATGCGGATGGTCGGGGCGGTCTCGACCCGCACGAGCGGTGACCTGTCGATCCTCGGACTGGACCCGAACCAGTACGGACCGGAGATCCGCTCACAGCTCGGCGTCGTTCCGCAGGCAGACAACCTCGACACCGAGCTGCGGGTTCGCGACAACCTGATCGTCTACGGCCGCTACTTCGGCCTCCCGATCAAGCGGGTGCGCCAGCGCGCGGACGAGCTGCTCGCATTCGCCCAGCTCGAGGACAAGGCGAAATCGAAGGTCGACGACCTTTCCGGTGGTATGAAGCGCCGGCTGACGATCGCCCGCGCGCTGATCAACGATCCGCGCATCCTGCTCTTGGACGAGCCGACCACCGGGCTGGATCCGCAAGCCAGGCACATTCTGTGGGACCGTCTGTTTCGGCTCAAGGAGCAGGGCACGACCCTCGTGCTCACCACGCACTACATGGACGAGGCTGAGCAGCTCTGCGACAGGCTCGTCGTGGTCGACAAGGGCGTGATCATGGCTGAAGGGTCGCCGGCGTCCCTGATCCGCGACTACTCCAGCTGTGAGGTGCTCGAGGTGCGGTTCGGTTCCGAGCGAAACGCGCAGGTCGCAGGCGAGTTGGACGGCGTCGGCGAGCGTGTCGAGGTGCTGCCTGACCGCATCCTGATCTACACAGACAACGGGGAGCGTGAGCTGGTCACGGTGACCGATCGCGGGCTGCAACCGATCACAAGCCTCGTGCGGCGCTCGAGCCTTGAGGATGTGTTCCTGCGACTCACCGGGCGGAGTCTGATCGAGTGAGCGACTACTCCCGAAACCTGCGCCCTTCGGTCCCCGAGCCCGTCGAAGGGACAGTCGCTTCGACAAGCTCCGCGACCGCACTCGCATCCGCCGTCAAACCGCGCAGGTACGGCGGATGGTATGTGGCTGAACACCGCTTCCGGGTGATGCGCGCTTACCTGCAGACGATCATCCTCACCGGAATCGGCAGTCCGTTCCTCTATCTCTTCGCCATGGGCGTCGGTCTTGGCAGTTTGATCAGCCACAACATGGGTGACACCGCAATGGGCGGCGTCAGCTATCTCACGTTCGTGGCTCCCGCGCTGCTGGCGACGGCGGCGATGACCGCGGCATCCGAAGAGTTCACATACCCTGTGATGCTCGGCTTCAAATGGAACCCCGTCTTTTTCGGGATGAACGCGGCTCCGATCTCGCCGGGGCAGATCATCGATGGCATCGTGATCTCGGTGATCGCGCGGCTGCTGGGCACCTGCGTCGCGTATTACCTGTTCATGCTGCTGTTCGGTGCCGTGCCATCGGCGTGGGGATTCGTGGCGATTTTTGTCGCGGTGCTCACCGGTCTCGCGTTCGGGGCTCCCGTGATGACGTATGTCGCAACCATCGAGCAAGACACCGGCCAGATCGCGATGCTGATGCGATTCGTGCTTTTGCCGCTCTCGCTGTTCTCTGGCACGTTCTTCCCGTTGACGGCGATGCCGATCTACCTGCAGTGGATCGGTTGGATCTCACCGCTGTGGCATGGCACGCAGTTGTCACGCGTGTTCGCATATGGACTGGATGAACCGCTGTGGTTGACCATCGTGCACGTGGTGTACCTGGCGCTGCTGCTGGCTGTCGGATGGCTGTGGACGCGCCGCATCGCCGGGCGGCGGCTGAACAAATGACGAGTACGCCCACCGAACTGACGGCATCCGTTCGTTCTGGACGCCCGATGAAGTCGTTGTACGCCGGCAACGCAACCTCGGTGATGCAGCGCGGGTGGCTGGCGACGCGAAGCACCAACTGGCTCGTGATGCTGTCGGGGTTCTTCGAGCCGATCTTCTACCTGCTGTCGCTCGGCATCGGGCTCGGGTCTTTGGTCGGCACGGTGACGGCATCCGATGGCCAGCAGATTCCGTACGCGGCGTTCATCGCGCCCGCGCTGCTCGCCACGGCGGCGATGAACGGTGCTGTGTATGACTCGACCTGGAATGTGTTCTTCAAGATGCATTTCGCGAAGCTGTATGAAGGCATGCTTTCGACGTCGCTCGGCCCGCTCGATGTCGCGCTCGGTGAAATTCTGCTCGCGCTGGCGCGGGGCGCGCTCTACGCGATCGGGTTCATGATTGTGATGCAGGTGATCGGGCTCAACTTGTCGTGGTTCGCACTGCTCGCACTCCCTGCTGTGTTGCTGATCGCGTTCGGGTTCGCCAGCTTCGGCATGGGCATCACGAGCTTCATGAAGACGTTCCAGCAGATGGACTGGATCAACTTCATCATGCTGCCGATGTTCCTGTTGTCTGCCACGTTCTTTCCGCTGACGGTGTATCCGACGCCGGTGCAGTGGATCATTCAGGCGATGCCGCTCTGGCAGGGTGTCGAGCTGATTCGCGGGTTGACGACCGGCGTCGTGAGCCTCGGGATGCTCTGGCACGTGCTGTATTTTCTGGTGATGATCGTGCTCGGGCTCATCCTGACCACCCGGCGTCTGCGCGCCCTCTTCCTCGACTAAGCCGCCCGCCTCATCCCCTCCCGTGGGTGGTCACTGGCGCGCGGGCGGATAGGGTTGGGGCATGGATACCGTACTGAACATCCTTCACGTGGTCTGCGCCGTGTTCATCGTCGGGCCGATGGCGATTCTGCCGATGACGGCCATGCGCGCCGTGCGAGCAGGAGAGGCCGGCCAGGTGAAGACTCTCGCCAAGTCGACGAACATCTTCAGCTGGCTTTCGCTGCTCGTGATCGTCTTCGGCTTCGGCGTGATGGGCATGAGCGACCCGAAGTACCACATCACATTCGCGAGCACCTGGATCTGGCTCTCCATCGTGCTGTACGTGATCGCGCTCGGTCTCAGCCTGTTCCTGGTCGTGCCGACAATGCGCAAGGCGAGCACAGAGATCGCGGCGGGAACCGCAGCCAAAAGCTACGCCCCGATCGCCGCTGGTTCCGGCATCGCGTCGCTCTGCCTTCTGGCCGTTGTCGTCCTGATGGTCTGGAAGCCCTAGCTAGCATCCGCCGAGTCAGGCCCGGGACGTCAAGATCGCCAGCTCGTCACGAGGTCGGTGATGTCTTTCGTCAGCGCATCCGCATCACGCCCGCACTCGTAGACCGTGAGCTGCGATTGCGTACCGCCGGCGAATGTGAGTCCAAGTTGCGTTGCGGTTCCTCCCGCGCAGCCGTTGCGGCCGGCCCGTTTATCTCCCGGTTTCCAGCCGTCTTTCACCAGCACGTCGTGCATCGCCGATAACCGTGCAGGATCTGTGGTCGTGTGCGTCGAATCGTCCCAGCCGAGCACGGCCTTCGTCTGCTTATAGGTCACTTGCGTCAGTGCGGCAGGTGGCTTGGGCGCCAGGTTGAGCACGACAGTGGTGCCGACCGTGAACACGATGAACGCAACGATGACGATGCCCGCGATGATCGCGATGCGACGACGATTCCTCATGTGGTCACGGTAGCGCGCGGGAACGCAGCGCGGAAGCACCGCATGCAAGCACCTCATGCAAGCACCTCATGCAAGGGCCGAGAGAGGGTCGCGCGCGAGCGATCAGCCCCGCAGCTGCTGCAGGATTCGCGCGGTTGCCAGCGCCGCGTGCGCCGCCTCAGCACCCTTGTCTTCCTTCGACCCAGGCAGACCGGCGCGGTCGATGCCCTGTTGTTCGTCATCGAGGGTGAGCACGCCGAAGCCGACAGGCTTTCCCGTGTCGAGGGCGACTCGGGTGAGCCCGTCGGTGGCAGCGGACGAAACATATTCGAAGTGCGGCGTTCCGCCTCGGATGATCACGCCGAGTGCGACCACGGCATCCGCGTCACCCTGCAGCGCGGTCTTGCTCACCACGGGCAGCTCGAAACTTCCAGGAACCCGCACAATGCTGTAATCGGCACCGGATGCCGTCAACTCCCGTTCCGCGCCGGCGATCAGGCCATCCGTGATCTGCTCATGCCAGGTGCCAGCGACGATCACGACCCGCAGTCCCGCTCCGTCGACGTGCTCGTGTTCCGTTGGCGCGCCTGAGCCGCTCATCCGTGAGTTCCTTTCGCTGCTGCTGTTGGTGATCCGGTGGGTGCAGCCGTCGCGGCCGCACCCGAGGTGGCGAACGGCAGGTTGTGGCCCATCCGGTCGCGTTTGGTCTGCAGGTAGCGCTCGTTGAACGCACCGGCGCCGACGATCAGCGGAACCATCTCCTCGACAGAGATGCCGTGCGCCACGAGCTGCCTGGACTTCTCTGGGTTGTTCGTCAGCAGCCTCACCGAGCGGATGCCGAGGTCTTCAAGAATGGCGGATGCCGCGCCGTAGTCGCGTGCGTCGACCGGCAGCCCGAGCGCGAGATTGGCGTCGAGCGTGTCGAGGCCTTCCTCTTGCAGCTTGTATGCGCGGAGTTTGTTGATGAGGCCGATGCCGCGTCCTTCGTGCCCGCGCAGGTAGATGACAACGCCGCCATCGCGTTGAATCGTGTCGAGCGCGGCATCCAGTTGAGGCCCGCACTCGCATTTGAGCGAGCCGAACGCTTCGCCGGTGAGGCACTCAGAGTGCACACGCACGAGCATGCCGGATTCCGCGACGTCGCCCGCGATGATCGCCACGTGATCGGCGCCGGTCATCCGGTCGCGGTATGCGCGGATGCGGAACGGCCCATGGGTGGTCGGAACGGTCGTCTCGACCTCGAAGATCACACGCGAGGTTTCCGGGATGGGCGACACGGCCTGCACCCGCGTGTCGCTGTGGAACTCCTGCAGGTAGTCGATCAAACCCTCGATCGTGATGACCGGAATGTCATTCGCCTCGCCGAGCTCGATGAGCTCTGGCAGTCGCATCATCTCGCCGTCGTCCGCGACGATCTCGCCGATCACTCCGACCGGCGTAAGACCAGCGAGCTTCAGCAGGTCGACGGTCGCCTCGGTGTGACCTGCCCGCGCTCGAACGCCGCCGTCCACCGCGCGCAGCGGAAGGATGTGCCCAGGCCGGTGCAGACTTGCTGGCGTCGATGCCGGGTCGGCTAGCACGCGCAACGTGTGCGCCCTGTCGGCCGCGCTGATCCCAGTCGACAAGCGGTCTGCCGCGTCGACGCTCACGGTGTAGTTCGTGCCGAGCACGTCTTCGTTGTCTGCGACCATCACCGGCAGCTCGAGCCGGTCAGCGATCTCATCGGTCATCGGCGCGCACAGGAAGCCTGACGTGTTTCGCACTGTCCAGGCGATCCACTCCTGGGATGCGAATTCGGCGGCAAGAATGACATCGCCCTCGTTCTCGCGGCTCTCGTTGTCTGCGACGATCACCGGGCGGCCTGCACGCAATGCGTCGAGGGCTTCTGGGATTGTGGCGATACTCATGCGTCGCTCCTTGCGTAATGTGTATCGGATGTCGGGATGCTTGAGGCCGGCTCCGGTGCCGGCTCCGGTGCCGGTGCCGGTGCATGGGCGCCGAGTGACAGCATCCGCTCGACCTGCCTAGCGAGGATGTCGGTCTCGATGTTGACGCGGTCGCCGACCGCCCGCGTGCCAAGCGTCGTGGCCGTCAGCGTCTCGGGGATGAGCGACACCTCGAACCAGTACGGCTCGGGCGCGGCGCCGTGACCGGGTTCGCTCACAGCGCTCACCGTCAGTGAGACGCCGTCGACGGCGATGGATCCTTTGCGCGCGACAAGCGGTGCGAGTTCAGGTGCGAGCGAGAAGCGCAGCACGCGCCACGCGTCGCCGTCGGTGACGGCAAGAAGCGTGGCGGTTCCGTCGATGTGTCCCTGCACGATGTGTCCGCCGAGGCGGTCGCCGACCTTCGCCGCTCGTTCGAGATTCACCCGGCTGCCTGAGGCAACGTCTTCGAGCACGCTCATCCGAAGCGTCTCAGCCATGACGTCGGCCGTGAAGCTGTCTGCGGTCTGGCCGACGACCGTCAGGCAGACGCCGCTGACTGAGATCGAGTCGCCGTGTGACGCATCCGACACGACGAGCGGGCCGCGCACCGTGATGCGCGCGGCATCCGGGGTGTGCATGACGTCGGTGATTTCGCCGATCTCTTCGATGATTCCAGTGAACATGGGTTATGCCCCTTCTGTCTGGTGGGCGTTTGTGACGGATATCGGACGCGCTGTGATCAGCACGTCGTGCCCGAGTTGTTCGATGGCGCTGACCTGCAGCCGCCGTTGTTCGTCGATGCCGGCGACACCGATATCGCCGAGGGCGAGGCGCTCGCCGCCGAGCAGCGTTGGCGCCAGGTAGATGAGGTATTCATCGACGAGTCCTTCGCGCACGAGTGCGCTGGCCAGTGTCGGACCACCTTCGACGAAGGCGCGTCGGATGCCGCGGCGATGCAGGTCGCTGAGAAGCTCGCCGAGGTCGTGGCTGTGCACGAAGATCGGGGCGACCGGATGCCTGAACACCGCGGCGCC
>DATMTC010000091.1:0-2054 GCA_035565115.1 Microbacteriaceae bacterium
GCTGCGCCGCAGAGGTGCCGCAACTCGACAGCCACGAACGGCGAGTCTGCGTCAGGCCCGGCCAGCTCGAGCAGTGCGGTGATCAGGTCTTGGTCGACGCCGCTGAGTGCCATGCCTTGCGTCCATGAAGGTCCGCCAGCCTCTGGGTCGTTGTGGATGGTCGCGACATCGGTCAGCGCCATGGGGCCGACGGCGTCGATGTAGACGGGCGCGGCAGCACGCAGCGGGGCAAGCATCCGCTCGCCTTCGACCGCAGCACCTGCGTGCGCGAAACGCAGGTTCAGCAGGTTGCGGCCACGCAGCGGAGCAGGTATGAACTCGAGGTCGGGCATCCGCAGCAGCGCGACGGATGTCGAAACGCTCTCAGGCGCGCTCGGCAGCCAGTCGACCCAGGCCCGCAACGCCGCCTCCACGTCGGCGCCGTCGAAGAACAGTCCACCCGCGTACAGCGAGGGGATGGCGGTGAGCTCGATCGTCAGCTGTGTGACAACGCCGAGTCCGCCCTTGCCGCCGCGCAACGCCCAGAACAGGTCGGGGTTGCTGTGCGCATCCGCTGTGACGATCTCGCCTGTCGCAGTTACCACACGAAACGCTCGCGCCCAGTCTGAGCTGAACCCGTGACTGCGCGCGAGTGGTCCGAGGCCGCCGCCGAGCGTGTATCCGACCGCGCCGACATTGACGGATGAGCCGGTCACAGGCGCCAACCCGAACGGAGCAGCTGCATCGATGACCGAGCGCCAGTGTGCGCCCGCCCCGATCGTCGCAGTCCGGGTGTCTGCATCGACCTCGACCGTGTCGAGCCGCTGAGTCGAGATCACCAGGCCGGATGTGATCGGCGCTTCTGCACCGTGTCCGGTTGCCCGCACGTGCACGGGGAGCCCATGCTCGGCGGCGAAACGCACGGCCGCCGCAACATCTGCTTCGGTCGCGGCGGCGACGACCACATCGGGGTCGTGCTGAATGAGCGTGTTGAATGCGCCGACTTCGGCCGCAATGCCGTCGTCGCCCCGAACCAAGACGGGGCAGCTGAGCGACGTGCGAAAAGCGTCGACGGATGCCGGTGCGAAGGTTGAAGTGTTCGTCATGGCATCAGGGTAGACGCGGCGACCGACACTCTCGGTAACGCTTGGCGCGCAAGCGGGTGGCGGTCACGTAGGCTGCATCGCGATGAACACGATTCTCGCGGCGCCGCAGACGAACGTTCGGGGACACGTCACAGACGAGCCGCTCAGAACGCGTTATGCACCGGCCGCTGCGGTGGATCTTCGCCAGACGCTTGGCCCGCTCGGGCGTGGCCAGCACGACCCGACAACGAAGTGGGATGCCGCCGGCCTCTGGCGCACGTTCCTGACACCGGACGGTGCAGCGACCATGCGGCTCACCCAGTCCGAGGCAGGCATCGACGCGGCAGCGTGGGGGCCAGGCGCAGAATGGGCGATCGCCGGCGTCCCGCAGCTGCTCGGCGCAGACGACGACTGGAGCAAACTCGACGTCTCAGCTTATCCGCTCCTTGTGGATGTGCGCAGGCGCACAACCGGCATGTGGCTGATGCGCACGCGCCGCGTCTTCGAGGCACTCGTTCCGGCGGTGCTCGAACAGAAGGTGACGAGCCTCGAGGCGTATCGGTCATGGGCGCGACTGGTGCTGGCGCACGGAACGCCGGCTCCTGGGCCGGCTCCGGACGGGCTCATGGTGTGCCCGAGCGCAGAGGTGTGGCGACATATTCCGTCTTGGGAATGGCACAGAACCGGTGTCGACCCCCGGCGCTCGCGAGCCGTTGTCGAGGCGTCGCGCGTCGCATCCGCTCTTGAGCGAACCGCTGAACTGCCTGACAGTGACACGGCCTCACGTCGGTTGCGCACGGTCAACGGAATCGGCATCTGGACGGCAGCGGAGATTGCGCAGCGCGCATTCGGCGACCCGGATGCCATCAGCATCGGCGACTATCATCTCGCGTCGATCGTTGGATATGCCTTGACGGGCATGAAGACGGACGATGACGGGATGCTCGAACTGCTGGCGCCATGGGAGGGCCAACGACAGCGGGTCGTTCG
>DATMTC010000092.1:0-2174 GCA_035565115.1 Microbacteriaceae bacterium
CATGGTGCCGAGGCACAGGCGGGAAACGGTCAGGCCTGTGCGGCCGAGGTGCGTGTATTCCATACCCCTAGCCTGCGGTTTGCTCGCCCAGAAATCCAACGGTTTCCTCCGATGGGATTGTGCACTTCACCTTCTCAATCGGTGTCGCACTCATGGTTCGTGCTCGTCGTGACACCGCGTTGCGTTCGTCGTGCACCGTGGTGCAGTCGTCGTGACACCGTGGTGCAGTCGTCGTGACACCGCGCGCTCGTTATGAGATTCGGTCGAGCCGTCGGCGTGTCGTGCACTCTTGGCGGCGTGTCGCCCCGAATCTCCTTGTGAGCGCACGCGTTCACCTCGCTTCAGCCCGAAGCGGATGCCTTCGCGAAGCGCAGGTCGCGCCACGTGAAGCCGCCCGGGTCTGGCAGCGCCATCCGAATCTGTTCGCGATCGAACGGCAGCCGCGGCCTCAGGTCTGCTGGTAACTCGGATGCCGGCTGCGCCACCTCGGTGACGCCCTCTGCGAGCATCCGCACCTGCGCTGTCGCAACCAGCGGCACCGCCATCGTCAGCTCCGTGGCAGCGCCGAGCAGGTAGTGTGCCCAGACCGGCGCAGGGAACACGAAGACGTGGCGGCCGACAACATCCGCCACCCGCTTGACGGCTTTGCTCATCATCAACTGTTCGCCGCCGACAACACCGACGGTCTGCCGTGACAGCCGGTCGCCGAGCGCGGCGACCGCCACGTTCACCAGTTCGGCAACCGGAATCGGTCGGATCGGCTTCTGGTGAATGCCGACGGATGCGAAAAGCGGCACGGTTTGCACGATGCGGCTGAGGTGGTCGACCAGGTGATCCCCTCTGCCATAGATCATTCCGGCCTTGAGAATTGTGTAGTCGAGCCCGGATGCTCGCAGCAGCTCCTCCGCGGCCCATTTCGACTCGTGATACGGCGACCCGCAGTTCGGCCGTGCCCGCAGAAAGCTCAGCAGCACGACTTTGCGTACCCCGGCGCGCTGCGCGGCCTCGATCACCGCAGCGGTGCCGCGAACGTGAACGCGTTCGTAGGTCTGCTCGCCGATCTCGCGATTGATTCCGGCGAAATGTGCGACGGCGTCGCATCCCTCGAACGCAGCGGTCAGCGCGTCGGCATCGTCGATCCGGATGCCTGTACTTCGCGAGATGATGACCGGTTCGCTTGCGTCGGCGCTGCTTCTCAACCGCTCGGCGAGGTTCCGCCCGACGAAGCCGGTGCCGCCCGTGATCGCTATCCGCACCATGCCAGCCTACGTTGCCGGCGCCCAGCCGACGGCGGCCGCGATCTCGTGCGCAACCTGACGAGCTGTCTTCGCCGTGGAGTCGATCACCAGATCGTCAAAATCCGCCGCCTGAAGGATCCCGGCCAGTTCGCCGGCACGATGCAGGTGCCAATCGCGTGCGGCGTGGTCGTTGTCGTGCCGTGCACGCAGGCGCGTCTCGAGCACGCGCGGGTCGGCCGTCAGCCTGCACACCAACATCCGCGCTGCTCCTGCCCGCGCTGCGCCTGTGCTCGCTGTGCCGAGCGCTGCAGCGTAGCGATCGACATCGTCAGCGCGTTCGATGACGCCGGCGACGATCAGGCGATCGGCGCCGACTGCGCGGTAGTTTTCGGCAAGAGCCCGCAGGTTCTGCAGTTCCAACTCCTGTTGGAACGGGTCGCGAGGCGGCGCCGGCCAATTGCGTCTGAGGTCGTCGGCATCGATAACGGCATGCGGATGCTCGGCTGCCGCCTCGAGCGCGCTGAGTGCTTCGGCGGTCGAGGTCTTGCCCGATCCCACAGTGCCGTTAATGAATACGGTGTCGATCACGCCCCGATCATGTCACGTATCGATCACGTCATATGCCTTCGCCAGCAAGCGGCACCACCTTGTCAGCACGGCACACTCGGCGCATTCTGGAAAGGTCGCGCCCAATCCGCCGACCGTGCCCGCCACGCCACCGAATGTGTGAAGGAGGAGCCATGAACAACGATCCGCTGATCGACGAGGTCGAGGTGCGCGTCTACACGGTTCCGACCGACGCTCCAGAAGCTGACGGCACGAAGGCGTGGGATTCGACGACCATGGTGCTCGTTCTGGCCAGAAGTGGCGGGACCACAGGCATCGGGTGGACGTATGGCGCACCCCAGTGTGGTGCCGTCGTCCGCGAGACGCTTG
>DATMTC010000093.1:0-2350 GCA_035565115.1 Microbacteriaceae bacterium
TCGGTGCGCGTCGAGATTCGTGTGCGGACCGAAATTCGGTGCGCGTCGAGACTCGGTGCGCGTCGAAATACAGGAGAATTTTCGTGATGCGGCGGCGCGTTTCCGTATGGGATTGCCGGTGTTTCGTGGTTATCAGCGCCCCTTTTCTGGCTATTGCGCCAGTTGAAGTGGCGCGATAGCCAGTAAGTGGCGCTGGGAGCTGTGCCGTTCGACCGGGTGGCGTCGGTTACTGAGTTGCCCGCGGGTCAGCTGCACCGGCCACGCGCGCCGGTAACTCAGGAAGAACGCACCAACGGCCAAGTTCGGCCCGCGTGATCACGCGGATGTTCGACACGCGGCATTCGATTTTCCTGAGTTACCCGCGAGCTCTGCTGCGGCATCTAGGCAACCCGGCCCGGCACCCCAGCAAACCTACACTGAGATGGATAGCCACATCCCCTGTATTCAACAGAGATTTCGCGCAGGAGCGCACGATACGATCGCACTGAGCCCCCGGCTAGCACCAAGCACCGCCGGCACCCGATTGACGGCGATGACCCGATGGAGAACGGCGTGAGAACACGATCAGCGACGCCGGTCCCTTCCATCGGTCGGCTTGCGCTGACGGCAGGTGCGCTGGCGTCCGTTGCAGGAGTCTTGCTGATCTGGCTCGCGCGCGCGAGCATCCACCGCCCCATCTACGTGAGCGAACTCGGCGCACGAGGCATGCCGACCGCGCCACTGTTCGTCACGGCACTGCTGCTCGTTGCCGCAGGGGCGGCGCTGATCGCCATTGCCGGCATTCACCCTCGGTTGCACCTGCCGCTGATCGGCACGGCATCGGTGGGCGGCACGATCGCGATCTCGAGCGTGTTCTTCGTTGTCGCATCCCAGGTGAGCTGCACCGCAGGATGCCCGGTGCCGCTCGTCGGCGCAGGATCCACGTTCCAAGACCTGGTGCACACGACGGCAGCTGTGCTCGGATTCGTTGCAGGATGCGCCGCCATGCTGCAGGTGGGCCTGGTCGGCTGGCGGATGCGCATCGCGCGGTTCTCGATTGCCGCGTGCTGCGCCGTCGCGGTGATAACGATCATCGGCGGGATGCTTTCAATCTTCCGCACGGCGACAGACGTGGGCGGCGTGCTCGAATTCGTCGGAACGACCGTGGCGATCGGATGGCTCGCCTGCTACGGGCTGTGGCTTGCATGGCGTCCGCGCGTGCCCGAGGTCGCGCCGGGGATCGCGCCCGAGGTGGTGTCCGCGCGCATTCAGGAGCCGGCGGCCGAGCGCGTCGCAGGCTACGAGCGACCGGATGCGATCAGCGCGAGCAGCTGATCGGCCAGCGAGACGAGCATGGCGATCTCGTTCTCGTCGCGGTCGACCCATCGGCACTCTGGCTCGCCGATCGGCACGAAATCGTTGTGCTGCTCCCACACGAACAGGGTGCGCTCGGCGCCAAGCACGTACTGCTGCCACCACACTTGACGAAGATAGTGCCGCGGGATGCTGCGCCAGCCCTTGTTCGTCGTCTTGATCTCGGCGAGCACGAGCGTGCCCTCCTGCCGCAGCGCAAGACCGTCTGGTGTCGCAAGGTGTCGCGCATCCGTCGCCGACCTGAACAATGCGGTGCTCGGCTGGATGCCGTATTCACCGAGCACCCACGCTGCGATCTCGGGTTCGCGCGCCTTGCCGTGCTCGGTGTATGCGTTGCCGGTGAATCCGGTGCCGTGCAGTTTCTGTTGCGCCGCCGCATAGACAGAACGCGGCGTTGACAACTTGGCGACATCCGTTGCGGTGATGCCTCGGCTGCGGGCTCGAAGCCACGCGACACGGTCGGTCGAGTCTGCGACGATGCGCGCCAGGTGCGGGGCGAGCCGCGGCCTGGCGGGTTCGGGATGCTCCTCCTGCTGAAACAGGGAGAGCATCGTGTCGGTCACTGGTCCATTGTGCACCGCACCACCGGCATCCGAAGACCAGGCACGCTGCGCGTCACGGATCGAGCAGGTACTGCGCCACCATGTTCGCGGCTCCAAGCACACCACCGGTCTCGCCCGCACGCGATGGAACGATGCTCAGGTGCTGCGTGGCAAGCGGCGTCGACTGCCGGTAGACCACCTCACGCACACCTGCGATCAGATGCTCACCCGCCCTTGCAATGCTGCCGCCGATCACCAGCACCGACGGGTTCAGCAGATTCACGCAGGTGGCGAGCACCTCGCCGAGGTCTCTCCCGGCCTGACGGATTGCAGTCACTGCCGTCGCGTTGCCGCCGCGGGCAAGAGCAAGCACATCCGCGCTCGTCGTCGCTGGAGTGCCCTGCTCGCTGATCCACCTGGCGATCGCCGGCCCGCTCGCGAGCGCTTCGAGGTCG
>DATMTC010000094.1:0-5057 GCA_035565115.1 Microbacteriaceae bacterium
GAGGTCTCGATACGCGGCTCGCTGCGCGAGCAGCTACTCGACCACCGAAATCCCCCGGCCCGGTGGTCGAGTAGCGAGCGCCAGCGAGCGTATCGAGACCCCATGTCGGTGGTCGAGTAGCGACGCGAGGCGATGGATCGAGTAGCGAGCTTGCGAGCGTATCGAGTTCAACGAGCGCCAGCGAGCGTATCGAGACCGCGCAACCCAGTCTCCGGATCCGCACCATAGAGCGGCATGCAGAGGTCTCGATACGCGGCTCGCTGCGCGAGCAGCTACTCGACCACCGAAATCCCCCGGCCCGGTGGTCGAGTAGCGAGCGCCAGCGAGCGTATCGAGACCGCGCAACCCAGTCTGCGGATCCGCACCATAGCGCGGCCTGCGGAGGTCTCGATACGCGGCTCGCTGCGCGAGCAGCTACTCGACCACCGGGGTGTTCCTGCGCGAGCAGCTACTCGACCACCGGGGTGTTCCTGCGCGAGCAGCTACTCGACCACCGGGGTGTTCCTGCGCGAGCAGCTACTCGACCACCGAAATGGTCCTCAGGGCACCGCTCGACCACCGGAACTGCCCCACGCGATAACGTTGACTCCATGACCGATGCAGCACGCCTGGCCGAAGGCGACACCGCCCCCGCGTTCACGTTGACCGACCAGGATGGCGCATCCGTTTCGCTGTCCGACTTCGCGGGCGAGAACGTCATCGTGTACTTCTACCCAGCCGCAATGACACCCGGGTGCACAAAAGAGGCGTGCGATTTTCGCGACAACCTGAATTCGCTCGCCGGCGCAGGGTACCGCGTGCTCGGCATTTCGAAGGACGAACCCGCCAAGCTGAAAAAGTTCCAGGAGCAGGAGCAACTGAACTTCCCGCTGCTGTCCGACGCCGATCTCAGCGTGCACAAGGCATACGGCGCATACGGTGAGAAGTCACTGTACGGCAAGGTTGTTACCGGTGTGCTTCGCTCGACATTCGTCGTGAATCCGGATGGCACGGTGCGCCTGCCGCTCTACAACGTGAAGGCGACCGGCCACGTGGCCATGCTGCGCAAGCGCCTGGGACTGGCCGCGTAGCACACGCCGCTCCTGCTGCGATTGACCGGTCAACCGCGCGGCAGGCGAGGCACGGATGCGAGCAGTGTGCGCGTGTACGGTTCCGCCGGCGCCGCCAACACTGCGGATGTCTCGCCACGCTCGACGACGCGGCCGCGTTGCAGTACGACAATGCGCGAGCACAGTGCGGCAACCGCACCCAGATCGTGCGAGACCATCACGACGGTCAGGTTGTTGCTCTCCCCCAGTTCCGCGAGCAGGTCGAGAACCTGGATGCGTGTTGTCATGTCCAACGCGCTGACCGGTTCGTCCGCGAGCAGAACGCGCGGATGCCCGACCACAGCACGCGCGATGGCCACACGCTGACGCTGCCCGCCAGAGAACTCGTGCGGGTACCGCGTCGCGGCATCGGCCGGAAGCCCGACGGCCCGCAGCGCCTCGTTGACGCGCGCACGAGCATCCGCCCCGGTCGCCATGCGCAGGGAACGCAGCGGCTCAGACACGCTGCGGCCGATGCTCTGCCGCGGATCCAGCGATGCATACGGGTCTTGGAACACGGTCTGCACCGACCGTCTGAACTGCACCATGCGTGCACGATTCCGCCTGTCGAGTACCTCGCCATCGAACATCACGGAACCGGATGTCGGTGCAGCAAGCCCGAGTAGCAGCCGCAACAGCGTGGTCTTGCCCGCTCCGGATTCGCCCACCAGCCCGATGTTCTGCCCGGCGTCGACGTCGAAGGAAACCGCGTCAAGCGCCATCGACCCACCGCGGTACCGGCCAGCTCGATATTGGTACGAGGTGCCACGCAGCTGCAGGATGGCGCTCACGATGCCTCCAGCGCCCGATCGAGGCTGCGCGCACTGGCGACCAGCTCGGCCGTGTATGGGTCGTCCTGGTGTGCGAGAAGTCCGGCGATGGTGCCAGACTCCACGGCGCGCCCGCCGCGCAGCACAACAACTCGATCGGTCATCCGCGACACCACGGCCAGATCGTGACTGACGAACAGCAACGACGTTCCACGTTCTGTCACCGCGCGGTCGATCAAGTCGAGAACATCCGATTGCACTGTCACGTCAAGCGCGGTCGTGGGCTCGTCGGCGATCAGCAGTCGAGGCTGGCATGCCAGTGCCATGGCGATCGCGACGCGTTGCCGCTGACCGCCGGAGATCTCGTGCGGGTAAGCCGCCGCAATCCGCTCAGGGTCGCCAAGCCGCACGTCGGCCATCGCATCCAGCACGGCTGCTGCCAGGGCCTTGCCTCGCAACCCCTGGTGTCTGGCGATCGGTTCGGCGAGCTGCCTGCCGAGTCGCATCAGCGGGTCGAGCGAGGCCAGCGGATCCTGGAACACGACGGATGCGACACGCCCGCGGATGCCGCGCAGCGTGCGTTCGTCTGCGCCTGCCGCTTGCCGTCCGCCGACAATGATGCTTCCGGATGCTCGCAGGCCGTCTGGCAAGAGGCCGAGCAGGGCGAGCGCCGTCAACGACTTGCCCGACCCTGACTCGCCGATCAGGCCGAAACGTTCGCCGGCGCCGACCGTGAATGACAGGTCATCGACGAGAGTCCGCCCGTCGTCGGTGAACACGCGGAGCCCGTCGACCTGCACGACGGCATCGGGCTGCGTAGCTGCGCCCGCCTCGGCCGCTTTTGCGACAGCATCCCGATCGTTCATCGCGTGCGCCTCCTCGTCGGGTCTGCGACATCGCGCAGTCCGTCTGCGACCAGGTTCACGCCGATCACGAGCACCACGAGTGCCAACCCTGGCGCGATTGCGCCCGCCGGTGCGATCGCAACGGTCGACTGGGCTTCCTGCAGCATCCGCCCCCACGATGCGTTCGGCGGTGGCGTGCCGAGTCCCAGGTACGACAGGCTCGCCTCGGCGAGCACGGCGACGCCGAACTGCAGGGCGAGATTCACGCTCAGGGTCGGCCAGATGTTCGGCATGACGTGTTGCCAGATGTTTCCCCACCAGCCGGTTCCTGATGTGCGGGCCGCCGTCACATATGGCATCTGCAGCACCCGCCTGGCAAGCACCCTGGTCAGGCGTGCGACAACGGCCGACATGGCGAGGCCGATCGCCAGGATCGCGGCTCCGATTGACGCGCCCTGAGCCGCGACGATGAGCATCGCAAGCAGCAGGGTCGGGAATGCGATGAGGATGTCGAGGATGGCCGAGAGAGTGTCATCGATCCAGCTGATGGCGTGTGCGGCGAGCAGACCGAGCGTGACGCCGATCAGCGTGCCGACAACGACGGACCCTGCTCCGACCAGCAACGCGATGCGTGCGCCGACCATCAGTTGGCTGAACAGGTCGCGACCGAGCTTGTCCGTGCCGATCCAGTGCGCGGCGCTTGGCGGTGCGAGCCGGCCGCCACCGAGGTCGCTCGTCTGGTACGGCAGCCACACGAGCGAGACCAGGGCCGTCAGAACGATGAGTCCGACGAGCACGATCCCGACGGTGAGCGTGATGGAGCGTCGCGTGCGTCTGCGTGCCTGCGCCTCGGCTTGCACCTGCGCGATGACGGCGCTCATCGGTTCCCCGAAACGGTGTGGCGCAGTCGCGGATCGATGATCCGCTGCACGATGTCTGCGGCGAATCCGATGATCAGCACGGCGAATGTGCTCACCAGCAGGATGCCCTGGATGTTCGGGTAGTCGTGCTGCGCGATGGCCTTCAACAGCATGCTGCCAAGACCTGGAAGGGTGAACACGCTCTCGACGACGACAGCGCCGAGGAACGTTGTGGCCAGTTCGATGCCGAGGATCGAAATGACCGGCACGATGCCGTTGCGCAATCCGTGCCGCCAGAGCGCGTTCGGAAAGGATGCGCCGAGTGCGCGCGCGTTCCGAAGATACTCGCTCCCGAGCACATCGAGCGTCGCGCTGCGCACATACCGGGAGATGGATGCGCTCATCACGATCGCGACGGTGATCACCGGCAGGGTGAGAGACGTGAGTGCTGCCGCAGGATCCGCCCAGTCGTCAACGGGAAAACCGCCGGATGGGAACACGCGCACGGTGATCGCGAAAGCGCTGACGAGCAGGATGCCGACCCAGAACACCGGAACGGCGATCCCGAGCTGGGAGAACACACTCAGCGCTGCTCCGTACCAGCGGCGCGCGCGGTATGCCGCGACGAACCCGATCGGGAATGCGAGGATGAGCGCGAGCACGAACGCGAGCAGCGTCAACGGAACGGTGACGGCCAGGCGGCTGGCGATCTCAGGGCCGACCGGCAGCGAGCTCACGAACGACGAGCCGAGGTCGAGTCTGGCCAGCTGAGCGAACCAGTCGCCGAACTGGACGAGAATCGGCTGATCTGCTCCGAGTTGCTTGTGTGCGGCCGCGATCTGCTCAGGTGTCGCGCCGACCGAAAGCAGTGCGTTCGATGGGTCGCCAGGCAGAAGCCGAAGCAGGATGAACAGCACGATCATGGCCACGGCGAGCGATAGCAACAGGAATCCCGTGCGCCGCAGAAGGTAGATGGTCATGTCTGTTCCAGATTATTGCCTGTGGTCGTGTCCGTTGGTCGAGTGGTGCCCTGAGTGCCGTGTATCGAGTTGCCTACCACCCCGGTGGTCGAGTAGCTGCTCGCGAAGCGAGCCGCGTATCGAGACCCCCGCAAGCCGATCTGTGCTTCCGAACCACAGGCGGGTCACCAGGTCTCGATACGCTCGCTGGCGCTCGCTACTCGACCACCGGGTTCGGGGACTTCCGGTGGTCGAGTAGCTGCTCGCGCAGCGAGCCACGTATCGAGACCCCCGCAAGACGATCTGCAGTTCCGAACCACAGGCAGCACACCAGGTCTCGATACGCGGCGCTCGTTCCTCGCGTCGCTACTCGACCACCGGGTTCAGGGACTTCCGTTGGTCGAGTAGCTGCTCGCGCAGCGAGCCGCGTATCGAGCTGTTGAGGCGCGCTTCGCGCCGCTGCGGGGTGGCGAATGTGTCTTGTGGCTGGGTTGGTCGGGTCGGATGATGGTGTTGTCGTGGTGACGCCGTTTGG
>DATMTC010000095.1:0-13996 GCA_035565115.1 Microbacteriaceae bacterium
TCCGCTGCGCGTCTCGATCATCGCGACGACCAGCGTCTGCGCGTTCGCGTCAGCAGGCGTCGGCCCCAGCCGCAACTCGGAACGCATCGGACCATACGAGCGGATGCCCGTCGGCGGGTACTTCGCGTTGGACACAGCACGGGCAGCATCCGCAGCCGAATCCACAAGTGGAACGATCACGCCGGCCGCTCCGGCATCCAACGCGTGGCCGATCCAGGTGAGGTCGTTTGTGGCGACCCGCACGATCCCGACGGTATCGGCCTCGCTCAGGCGCGCGCCGGCATCCACCGCCATCAGCCCGTTGCGCAGTCCCGAGTAGCTCATCAGCCCGTGCTGCTGATCGAGACACACGTAGTCGTAGCCGACGCGCGCGATGCGCTCGGTCGCCGCGGGCGAATCCATCACCACCCAATAGCCGATCATCTTCTCGCCGGATCGAAAACGGGCCGCGAACTCTGCTGCTGTCATGACTCTCCTCGACTCGACGCGCGCGCTGGCCAAGTGGCAGCGGCTTGGCGACGTCTCGCCAACTCTCGCATCGTTGCGCACTGTGCGCAACGGAGGCGCCGGCTGGCATCCTTCGTCACACTCAGTCACATCGAGCATCCGCGACGCCCACCCGGTTCCCAACCGTTTTGGGGGTAGCCGGCTTTCATCGTTGCACCCATGCTGCGTAATAGCCTGAAGAGCGCCCTGACCCACCCGAAAAGACAGGATTTCCACATGCTGCTCGACCGACCAGACCGATGAGACGACGACGAGGAGCGTCCGAATTCGTCATCGCGGCGGTCGCGATCCTGATCCCGATCGGAGCAGCGGCTGGCCTATACGGGATCACGTCTTCAACTCACGCCGACGCCGCCGTCAATCAGACGACATCGACGTCACCGTCCCGATCCCCTAAACCTAGCGCGACAAACGCCGCAAGCTCATCGCCGGCCCCGCCGGCGCACACATCCACCGAGAAACCAAACCCCCGGCCGAGTTCAGCCATGACCGCGCTGGATGCGCTGGACACTATTCCGGTCAAAGGTCGTGCGCCCAAGACCGGCTATGACCGGGTCGGCGACTTCGGCGCAGCGTGGCTCGACGTTGACGGCAATGGATGCGATACACGAAACGACATTCTTGCGCGAGACCTGACCGCCGTGACTAAGGATGGGCCTTGCACGGTTGTCTCCGGGTCGCTGGCAGACAAATACACCGGTCACACCATCGGTTTTACGCGCGGAGTCGAGTCCTCGAGCGCCGTTCAAATCGATCACGTCGTCGCGTTGTTGGACGCCTGGCAGAGCGGGGCGCAGCAACTCGACCAGCAACAACGTGTTGATCTGGCTAACGATCCAATCAACTTGCTGGCCGCCGATGGGCCAACCAATTCCTCGAAGGGTTCAAGCAACGCGGCCTCGTGGCTTCCACCGCACAAGGCCTTTCGTTGTGAGTACGTGGCGCGTCAAGTCTCCGTGAAGATGACATACCACCTGTGGGTAACGGCACCAGAACGGGATGCAATGATGCGCGTTTTGGCCACCTGCCCGGGTCAGGACGTGTATGTCTCGACGCTGTCGCACGGGGTGGCGAGTTCTGAAGCCGAACCCGTGGACGCTGCCGTGCACCCTGGGGCTTTCTGCGCGCCCGCTCGAGCGACGGGAACAACCCAAGATGGCACGCGCATGACCTGCGGAACGACCCAGAAGAGCCCGGATCGCGCGCGCTGGCACCAGCCATAGCGCCGGCGCCTGGGGTGGCAGGGGCACCCGGAAGTGGGGGTGCGGCATTCTCAGCCGGTTGATAGTTTCTTCAGAGGCACCGAACGCAGGGAAGCACCCGCTCCAAGGCATTTGCGAGGCCGGGAGCGATATGTGGTTTGGGGCACGGCAGCACGTTGGCGTTCGTCGCTGGCGGGATAAGCTGCATCGACATATCGCATCCATGGTCGGTATCGCGTCAGTGCTGATTCTGACTGCTGTCCCGGCGACGGCAGCGAGCGCGGTGAATTGCGGTGGCACGGTCAGTGCCGACGCGCCAGCGGCACGAGAAATCAATCTCGTCATCGATGACTCCGGGTCGATGTTCTCCGACGGTTCCACATCGCGTGACCGATGGTCAGAGGCTAAGTACTCCCTGGAGGTCTTCGCCGCGATGCTCGAGCAAGACGATTCGCTCAACGTGTACCGCATGAGCGACTTCGCTGATGGAGCAGTTGCTGGTCCTCAAGTGCAACTCACCGGTAGCGAGCCCGCGAGCAGCCGCGTTGCCAAAATACACGCCATGCAAATGGTTGGAGGCGGCACCCCCTATTCGCCTGTTCAGCGCGCATACGCGGATCTCACGGCCGGCAACGCACCGAACAAATGGCTGGTCATCTTGACTGATGGCGCATTTGACGACCGCAGCACCCAGGACGTTAACGCGGATCTCCATCGGTTCGCCACCAAGAGCGCGACGAGTTCACTCCAGGTGGCCTTTCTTGGAATCAGCAACGAAGCCGCGACTATCCCCGACGATCCTGCTAACGGCATCCATTCCGCCCATGCAGCGTCGTCAGCAGATCTGCTCGATCTCATGACTGGCTTCTCCAACCTGATCTTCGAGCGCAACCTGATCAAACAGTCCTCACCTGGCCACATTTCGCCCGATATCCCACTGGCGCAGGCGCTGATTTTCGCGCAAGGTCAGAGCGTAACGATCGGTTCGGCCACCAACTCGGGCAAGTCCACCGCCCCTTCGTCGGTCGTCGACGTTTCGTGGGCCGAGAACCAACCGGCACTGAGCGACGGAGCGCAGGTGGCAGCGGTGCCGAACAAGTCGCTGCGAGGAAAGATCGCCAGCTTTAAGAATGTGCCAAAGGGCGACACCGTCTTCGATATCAAGGGTGCACAAACCATCGATATCTTCTACAAACCGCGGGTGAGTTTTGGGATCCAGTTGCACGACGCGTCTGGCAAGAAGATCGCCGCCGACAAGCTGGTCGGGGGCAAGTACACGCTCAAATATGGCTTCATGGATCAACGCTGCAACTTCGTACAGTCTGAACTTCTGGGTACTGTCGACTACTCGGCCAAGATCCTTCGGAACGGTGAAGTTGTCGCCAACGACTTTGCGCCAGGGGATACGGTCTCGCTCGAACGCGGATCGGTCGTCATCGATGCAAATGCCCGGTTCCTCGGCATCGACACCTCGCACGCCAAGATCGACCTTCGAGTGCTCGAGCCAGCGAGGCCGAGCGGATTCCGTGTGCTCAACACCCGGTTTATGGCGAGCAAACTACAACAGTACGAAGCACCAAAGCACGCCATCGCGCTCATCTACGAAGTCAAGAACGGCACGTCGTTCACCCCGTTCAGCGCGAATGAATGGAAAACCATAACGCCAGCGTCGTTTCACGTGACGAGCTCGTCAAACCTTTCGTTCAAGGTGGTGCTCGGCGACCAAGTCGGACAGGTTTACCTTGTTCCTCGCGCCCCGCACGGCGACGTGTACGCCGCGGACACTGGCAAGATTCCAATTCAAGTCAACGCATCCCACGTCTTCGACGAACAGCTGAATCAGACCAAGCTGTCGACCGCGACCACAGTTGTCGATGATTTGCCATGGTATGCGCGATTCGGTCACTGGTTCGCCGAAATGGGCTGGAAGTTCCTCATTGCGCTGTTGGCGCTCGTTGTGCTCTTGGGCTACCTGTTCAAGCGCCGCTTCTCGAAGAAAGTGCGAAAGCGTCCGACGATCATAGGGACTCCCAACCGTGTGGGTGTACGCGAAGAGACGTCTTACGGCAAGTTCACGGTCAAACCATTGCGGAAACTCCTGCCGTTCGTCCCGGATGCCGCCACGCTCAGATACGTGCCGCCCGGCGTCGCGATGTTCCGACCGATGAAGCTCAAAGCCGGCCCGAAACGGACCATGGTGATCGAGAACTGGCGCGACATCGCAGGACGTAAGAATGTGGCAGTCAACGGCATCGACCTGGATGACGACACCCGCAAGTCGCCCACGCTCGGCCCGTCGTCGACGGTCACGGCGAGCACGCCGCAATTGACGTATGAGTTGACGCCCAATGTCTAGCTCCCATCACCGCGGCACCCCTACGACTGCTTCACCCCTGAATTGAGAGGACGTTCACATCATGCCCATTGCTCCTACCCTCATCCTTGGCCTCGGAGGAACCGGATCGAAGATCGTAGAGAAGGTCGCCGAGAAAGTTCGAGAGTCCGAAAGCGGCCAGTCGGAACGAATCGCGTTCGTTGTCTTCGACACGGACATCAACGACTTGAACAGAATCCGGCAGAGCAGGCCGGAGATCTACACCGTGCAAACGTCGACTCGAAACACTGTCGGCGAGTACCTCAATATCAATACGAACGCGCGAGACAACTGGTTCCCCGTCAACGAGATGCTCAACCGCAAGACGCTCACGGAAGGCGCAGCCCAGGTTCGGGCCATCTCTCGTCTCGCCTTCGATACCACGCTCAAGGGCGGCCACCTCGATGGACTGCACCGTGCAATCGAGGAGCTTTTCCGCATCGACAAGGACCAGGAAGAACAGTCGCTGCGCGTGATCATCACAAGCTCGCTAGCAGGCGGAACCGGCTCCGGCCTGATCCTGCCCGTCGCGATGTACCTTGCGAACTTCCTGCGCACGAAGTATCCAAAGGCGAAGGCCATTACGCGCGGCTTCTTCGTGCAGCCTGACGTCTTTTACTCGGTCATTAAGGCGACGGAAGAACAGCAGAACCTGCAAGTCAACGCATATGCGGCGGTGCGTGAACTCGACGCCTTCCTGATGAAGGGCGACAACACGCTTCCTGACCAGTACCGCGACCTTACGTTTGAATTTCCCCGCGTGGGCGCTGAGGGCGTCGAGTCCATCAATGCCATGCCGTACGACTTCTGTTTTCTCTTCGATGCGAATAACGCGTCTGGCGGCAGCCTCGACTCGTTCTCGACCTACCTCGATCACGCGGCCACTTGTATCTACACGCAGTCCATCGGCCCGATGTCGAAGAAGTCGAACTCGCGCGAGGACAACGTCTTGCGCGAAGTCATCAAGAACGATGGGCGCAATCGTTACGCCGGCGCTGGTGCGTCGAGGCTGGTGTACCCGTGGACGCATGTGCGCGACGTGATCGCGCACCAGTGGGCGAACCAGGCGTTGTCGACGCAGTGGCTGCAGTTCGACGATCAAATGCGCGATCGCGCAGAGGGAATTGCGAAGCAACGAGAACGCGGCTTTGCGGCCAGAGACCTGGACCGACCAGCTGAGTTCATCGGTTTTGTGGATAGCGCCGCCGCCAACAAGGAGCCGTTTGCGAAAGCGATCCAGAGCCAGTGCTTGGCTTACGACGAAGACGGCATTTCGGTCGTGGGTCGGCGCTGGGAGGAGTACCTCACTGCACTGAAAGTCCATGTGCAGGGTCAATCAACGGTAGCAAGTGACGACGGGTTCATGCGTAACGTGCAGGCGAAGGTCTCCGCGTTAGACGAGTCCACGGACAGCGACGATTACATCGCCACGTATTACGATCTGAAGAAATATCACGACCTGGTCGAAAGACACACCGAAGAGACCGCAGGATTGCTCGGCTATTCGATGTTTCAAACCGACACCGGCGCCATCACCAGAGAGCAACACCCGCATCAACTTGAGACATACTTGCGGGACAAGGTGTCCGGATCTTTTATCCACCCGGTTTCAGCCAGGTATTTCCTCTACCAGACGTTGCGGTCCCTCAACGAAGAAAAGCAGCACGTGCAGGTGCAACTAGACCGGTCCGTGCAATTCTTCGACGGTTTCGAGCGTGCGGCCTTCGACGATCCGAACACGGAAGAAGTCGAATCGGCTGACCAGTTCGCGAACCGCAAGAAGAGCCTGATGGAGTCTCTGCGAGGCAAGCCGGGCGCGCCGCTGAAAGAGCTACAGGACCAGTACAGAAACTACGTGCGACGCGTGGGTGAACTGCGAATGCAACTGGTCTACGTCAAGGTGCTCGAAGAGGGCGTCAAGTATGTCGCCGGGCTCGTGAAGTCGTTCGAGACGTTCTTTGCATCCCTCGGCGGGAATGTGAAGCGCTTGCGTACGACGGTTGATGCGCTCCGCACTCGATACGACAACCTCAGCGGCTCGACGACACGCTACGTCCTCGCCTCGTCAACCAGCCTCGACAGCCTCTATCGCACGATGCCATACACCGGCGGCGTCGTCAACATAGATTCCGAGCTGTGCGAATCCATTTATGGCAAAGTCCGCCAGTACTACATGCTCACCGACGACAAAGACGAGAACTACTTTCAGGATCTTTACCAGAACACCATCATCGGGTACTTTGCCGACGAACTGATGGACACGTACAGCGCCCAGATAAAGATTGACATTATCGAAGCACTCGAGCGCGAGTATCGAACCCTTGAGAAGAACTTTGAAGAGGCCAACGTCATTCACTATGTGACGGGCGAGATTGACAAGGCCAAACGTCTTGCCGCGCCATTCCTCGAACAACCACTTGGAGAGGAGCGCCACCCCATCCAGGCCTGCGCTTATAATCCGAAAATCGAGGGCGACTCCGACCCGAAACGCAAGAGCCTGATTTCCGAGCACCTCGGGAACTACGGCGGTGAACAGGATGACGAGATCAGCCCTCAGGAAATCCTGTTCTACAACGCCATCTACGGGATCCGTGCGCGCGACCTCTCGAAATATTCGCCAGAGCGCAGTCACGTCACTGAGAAGCGGCCAGCGGGACAATATTTCTCGGCCTACTACCAGTTGGTCAGTGGCATCAACCCATCTGTCGCCGAGACGAAGGTGCTGACACCACACATCGACCGAAGGTGGCATTGGATCTCGCAGCTTCCAGATCTCGACGAAGAAAGTCAGGGGCGCCAGCTGAAGGGCATCCACCACGCACTTCTGATGGGCCTGGTGTATAGAAAGATCGTGTGGACGCCCGTGCTTGACGACGAACGCGTCTACCGATTCAGATCGAACGGAGAACTCGAGCAAGACTTCATCGTGTCAAACGGAACACCGTGCGATCGGTTCTACGAGGTCATCGATGCATTGACAATCAACCCAGTTGCGGTGGCGCGCATCACCGATTCGGTCAACCGACAGATTGCTAAGCTGCAGTCCGAGTCGCGGACGATCTCATTCCACGACACGCCGCTTGCGGACACGCTGAAGAACGGCATCCAACTTCTCGAGCTTGAACAGATCATCACGGGAATGGCAGGCAAAACCACCACCCTGTTCGACGTCACCGCATTCTTCGGTGTGTCGGTTCCGAAGGAGTCGTATTCCGACCTCGAACTTCGGACACTGATGACAAATTTGCTCGACTACCTGCGCACAGAGGTAGAGAGCGCCGAGCTTGCTGGGGACAGCATCCCCGTCCTCGAAGCAGTGTTGCGCCAACAGTTCGACGCCTTCGTAGAAAACGTGCCTCACTACCTCGAATACGAGGGAGCACGATTCGCCCGCAGGATCCGAACTCTCATCGCGCCGCTTGCCGACCTTGTTGACGAGCTACATCTGAGAGAGTTCGCCAAGACTGTTGAAGCATTCGACGAGACGCTCCTGAGGGTCCGCTAGACGCGGAGTCAACGTGTTCACAGTCATCGTACTGAGCGACGCCGCGCGGCAAATCTTTGCGTCATCACGCGTATTTTTCGAGCCTTTCGAAGACAATGGCGAAATTGCATTTTGCCAATGGAATCAGTCTGAAGACGCACTTACGCTCATTCAGGCGTTACCGACGCTGCCAGAGATCATCCGAGGCAAGAAGGAGTGGCGCGCGGTCGTTGTCGACCACGCCGCACTGACCCCGAACCAACCGCACGCGCGAGACCCAGAGAACCCGTTCGACTTCCTCGACAACACGCAGCTCGAATTGAATCTGGAAGACTCGCATCACGCGTTGGTTCGCATTGCACATGCGCTGCTCGGATATCCGGAAATGGCGGCCAAGAGTTTCGAACCGGTGCTCAGTTACACGGACACCAATACGGGTGCACGAGTGCGCCGCAGCGCATCAGACATAGCCGAGATCTTCCCCGAAACGCCGTTCAACGACGTGCTGGCGCGGACATCGAGCTCACAATACGACGTGAAAATGCAGTATCGAGAGATCGATTATTCCGATGAGGAACAGGCCGCGCACCGCCAGTTGGTCGCGCGCTATCGGGTGAAGGAAGTGCAACCGTCCGAGGTCGTCTTCGTCTCAACGCGTGCGCCAATGGAAGAGGATTCGAAGGTGCTCCTGAGACGAGCATGGAGAACGGAAGTGGAGCACAACTCGTCTCGCTTTGTCGAGCGCAACGACTATCCCCCGTCGTGCCGCTTCGCCTCGTACGACCTGGTTGGTCCCGAGAACTCGGGCTACGAACAGGACGAGTTCCGATTCTGGTTATCCGTCCTCACCGTCGCGACCAATCTCATACCGCCGAGCGCCCTCCAGGCCGAACGTCTGTACGATCTCAATGTCGAACTCAGCGAGGCCGCGCTCGGCGACGCGCTCAATACACATATGAGCAAGCTCAGTTCAGTTCGAGAACGCCTCGACGCTCTGCTACAAAAGCCCACCGAACCACCCAAACTCGATGTCGAAGCCCTGCTCAAACCACAGAAGATATCTCTGGAATTCGACAAACTGGGCGCCGATTCGCTCGCGGTGGAAACTCGAGGCTACGCCCTCTCGACGGACCAGCCATACAACGAGAGATCACGGTGGGAAGCAGATTTCGCGCGGCTGCGGATGGATGCCGACCTCTTCGTGAGAAAGCCCAGGCAAGTTCTCTCGCGGGCCGTCTTCCACGCACGGGCTAAATCGCGCATCCAGTTGACCGAAGAACACGTTCTCAGCGTCCCCGAGCGCCAGTTGATCGAGGACGAGCTGGAAGCGTCAGTTCGCTCGCTCACTGAACCGGCCACCGCTGACATTCTCGATCGGGCGCGTCTGAACGCACTGCTCGCAGAGCACCGCCAGCGCGTGTCGTCGTACATGCACCAGCGGATGCGACGCAAAACCATACTGACCGCGAGCGCCGTGATGCTGGGTGCCTGGCTGGCTGCGTTTGTTCCGTACATCATCCAGGCAGCGACCAAAGGACCCGCCACGCTCGGTAGCAGTCTTCTCGTCGCACTGCTCGCCGTCTGGATAGTCGGCGTCGTTGGCGTCGCGTCCCTGTTCTGGATGAGAGTGCGTCTGATCCGTCTGCTCGCGGACTTGAACGCGTCAATGCGCAAGTTCACGACTGGGGTAAGTAGCGGCGCGGTCGTATTCGCGGACTATCTCTCAAATCTGGCCACCCATATGCAGGCGCGGTCTCTTCTGCGATCGGCAGCTCAGAACGACGGCGCAGAGCTTGCACACCTCCGGCGACTTCACGCGCTGCGGGCCCGAGTCGTTGACGCTCTTGAAACGGAGAAGGGAATTGTGTCATCGCTCGGGATGCCGTTGGCGATCCAACGTAGCGAAGTTGCGATGTTCGACCCGCAGGACGCCGCCGCCGTTCGGCGGCTCTTCCAACTCACCGTTGCTGACGGCTCCGCCGAGTTCAACCATTCCGGTGAGATGATCGATGCTCCGTACTCGTTTATTTCTCGGTTGACTATCGAGCGGATCACCCTCTTCGAAGACCCAAGCAGGCGCTCCGATATTGACATGCCACATGTGCGTGCGCACGCCGCTTCTGGCACTCGTTCGGACGAAGGGGACTCGGCCTGATGATCTTCTTGCTACATCTTCTCGGTACGCTGCCGATCATCGCGGCATTGCTGGCCGTGCGTGCAACGAATGTCTCCAAAACGGTGCGCATCCGGCAATTCCTCGTGCCGGGCGTGGCGCTCGTGTTCGCCGCAGTCGTGCTCGTTGTCTTCTACAGCCTGAACGAATGGCTGGATTCGCTGCTGCAACTCGCGTTCAGTTTCATCCCGCTTGTGCGTGGCTGGTACACGACGGAGTGGCTTTACATCATCGAAAATACTCTCGCGCTTGCCGCGTTTGCCGGTGTCAAGCTTGTTCTAAAACCACCGTTCAAACGGTTCAGCTCGGAACGAAGCGTTATTGGCAAAACCGTCGCCTCCGGCGTGTTCGAATACGACCAGGACAGCGGGCTTTGGTTCATACAAAGGCGACTAGGGAACCTTCGAGACTATTTTCGCGCGTTCTACTGGGCATCCGTATTCGCCACCATTGTCCTGATTGCACTCGTGGAGACCTTCCCAGGATGGGTCGGGTTCGTTAGCGTCTCATTCCCAGCGATCGGGGCTCTCATCATCGGTGAGATTTACTTCGCGATCGACGGGATGACCAAGCTGGAGCACGCAGCCGACATCTTCGGCGAAACCGATTCTTCGCATCGGGTGGCCGCCTACAGCGCAGTGCGGGGGGTTCTCCGCGACACTTTTTCCAGCCGCGTTCTGGCCGACGGGGTGACCTTTTCGTCGGCAAACGCGACCAGCTCATCCGCTCGATTAGGTGAGCTTGACCATTCGGGTGACGACATCGACCGGTTGACGGCGGGATACTTCGATCGGGTCAAATCGTCAGGGAGCAACCTCGACGTCAATCTGATCGATGCGTCCGTTGCTCTCATGCACGGCGCGAGCGTCGTAATCAACAACCCGTTCTATCCTGACCTCACGACGTACCTAAGTTTTCCCGCCTACTTCAATCTGCTGCACAATCGGAAGTGCCTCATAGTATGCGGCCGGGATTCCATCGCCGATGACCTCGTGTCTTGGATGCGTGGTGGCCTCGAAGCGATCACCGGAGTGCCGGGCCTGTGGCAGGTAAGCCTACTTTCCGACGCAACAAACGATGAACTGGATGTCGGTGTACTTCGGTTCGCCGACATCCACAATCTCGAACTGATCGGCAATAACGACAACTTCTTCGAACAGGTCGAGTTCGTCATCCTGGCCGAGCCGTCCCGCATGTTGACTACTGGTCAACTCGGTTTAGGTCTCGTCCTGGGGCGATGCGGCCGACGACAGCCCACGGTGTTTGCCGCGTTCGACCGAAATCACGATGGGCTAGTAGACGCGCTTTCGCACCTGCTCAAAACCGACCTGACGACGGTCGTTGCCTCGGCGCTGCCATATGGTGTGAGCTCGGAATTGGTCTGGCGGGCGAACGGACCGCACATGCATTCAGCGATCCTTCCGAACATCAGTCGCTATCTGGGCGTCGGGACTGAAATTGCGGCCGTCGCACTCAAATACCAAATCTCGCGCGTTGAGTGGGTGGGTTCCGAAACGTTCCCTGTGCAGGACATGGCCTGGATAGCTGGTCAGTACTACGGTCAGATCGCCCCGTTTGCCGAGCTCGAAGTGTCGCAGCACGCGCTGGCCGAGTCGATCATCCCGCTCTCCAATCCGTGGGGAATCCCCCGAGCGCACAACCGCTTCCTGATTGTCGAAGACGAGATCTCGAATGTGTACGAATCGGTCCGGCTCTACGCGACCCGAGCCGAGCAGCATGGCCTGGTGAACGTACTCAGCGAGGATTATCTGCTGCGCGACTACATGATCGCCAACCGCTCAATTTTCCAAGCGGACCCGAAAGCCATTCCCTCTTTTGTTCCGGACTTCGCCAGAACAGAGCGTAATGCCGTCTTGCGTCTGATTCTTCTGCTGCGAACGTTCGAGGTGTCTGACTCTGAGCTCGCCAAGGAGTTCGAGCTGGTCGGCAAGGTACTGCCAGAAGATGAGGTAGGCCCGGGCGATTCCACACGACCGCAAGAGACCCCGCCTGTCACGGTGCTCAGAGAGCTGATCGAGAAGCACACTGGTGTACGCGAGATCGCGATCACCACGAGCGTTCATTCAGCGGATGACGGCACCACATTATTCGAGACCCACCGGATCGCTGCCGGGTCGGCCTTGGACGCGGTTATTGACGAGTTGCAGCCTGCGTATTTCTTCGTCGAGGACGAAGTGGAAGACGTCAATTACATTGGCGCAGCACTTTATGGCCACGTATACCAACTGCTGATTCCCGGTCAGTTCGTGACGCACGCTGGAAAATACTACGAGGTACAGAGCGTCGGGACTGCAGCGTTGCGCAATGGTGTTGTTCTGAGGCGCGCTGCCGAGCACATCAGCGATCGCAGAACGTATCGCCAGCTTCGGCAATTTGTCGTTTCCAAACTTCAGCCGTCAGACGCTATTGGTGCAACGATCACTACAGGAGCGGCCGAATTGCGACGTTCGTTCGCAACGATCGACGTGCTGTCCACTGGGTATGTCGCGCAGACGAACCGCTCGGATCTCACCAACAGTCGCCGAGTCGTGGTGAGTGGCATACCCGCTCGGTCATACCTCCACAAGGAAGTGTTGGAGATACGGCTGCCAGAAGTTCCCGGACGCGTGCGGCGGACAATCGCGGTGCTGCTCAATGAGTTGTTCATCACGGTCTTCCCTCACTCCCACCAATTCGTGGTTGCGCTCACATCGGATCCCGACGGTGAATGTGGGGACCTGTTGAGCTCGTTCGTGTGCGACAGCGCGGCCGACTCAATCTTCATTGTCGAGGACAGTGTGGTCGATCTCGGTCTGATTGTTGCCGTTGAGCGCCATCGTGAACGGCTATTCGAGATCATTGCCGACTACCTGATGTGGCTTACGCCCTCGACAGGCACGGAAAACACTGAGACCTCCACGGTGCAGGACGAGTCGGTCTCGCCCGCGCCGCGCGACCGCATGGGACCCGTCGACTACGACACCGACACCGACCACGCGGCCGAAGTTGATCTCGATGAGCCCGCGGTGACAGAGGTTCCGAACTCCGCCGTGCCGGCAGTGGCGAACGCCGACAGCAACAACGAGGAACGGCAGACCAATGACCGAGACGAGTGATTACCTGCAGTACGGTGGTGGGCGCATCGCCGATGGAATCGACGCACAGCAAACTCTCGAATATCTCCGCGGCCTCGGGGTCACCGGTGGAGACCTTCAGCAGGCCCGGGAGTCGTTGCGTACACGCGACGACTCGCGATTTGTATTCGAGCCGACGGACTCGCGATATTGCGACTTCTGCTTCGCCAGACTGATGGGCGGTGAATACGACCAGTTGAAGGACGGGCGCGACCGCTGCATCCGATGTTCCAGGACGGTGCTGCGCACCAACGGACAATTCATCGAACTCTTTCAGCAGGCACGGCAAAACCTCGAGGCGGCCTTCGACGTTCGACTCCGTGTGCCGTCAATGATTCGCATGGTCAACGCTAAAGAGATCGCACGCCGCACAGGAGAGGTTTTCCAGCCCACCCCCGGAGTTGATGCGCGTGTGCTCGGCTTCGCCTCAAAGACCCACGGCGGATACAGTCTGTTTCTTGAGAACGGGTCTCCCAAACTCGCAGCAATTGCAACCGTGGCTCACGAGCTGACTCACATTTGGCAATACTCAACGTGGGATGAGGGGGCACTCCTTGGGCACTATGGCCAACAGCGCCGACTCGAGATCTACGAAGGAATGGCCACGTGGGCGCAGATCCAATACCTGTTCTTCATTAAGGAATTCGAGTTCGCCAAGCGCCACGAGGCATATGCGCTTCAGCGCACAGACGAATACGGCGTGGGATTGGGTCTCTACCTCGAGCGGTATCCGCTCAATCGCGACGGAGGTGTCGACCAGGACACACCGTTCAACAACCCGCTCCCGCTCTGAGCCCCACACAGCTAATCCGAATGGAGGCTGGACGAACCTCCGACCCAAAGAATCCGAGCTTCATAGCCACAGCTGCCGGCTCGATCAAACCGGTTCAGCGGGCTCCAGCGCGTACCAGGCCGCGCCATGCGAGGGGACCTTCGCGGCAATCCGCTCGTCAGCGCCATGCAGACGGATGCCGCGCTCGCCGTGCCACAGATCCTGGATGCGCCACTGATCGACCGCCGCACCGCCATCCGCCGCACCGATCACCGATGAGATCGGAACCGAAATCTCCCGCTCACCTGTCCCGGTCCAGAACAGCGCAACGTAGTGACCGCCTGAGGCCG
>DATMTC010000096.1:0-6668 GCA_035565115.1 Microbacteriaceae bacterium
GTGGTGTCGACATTCCGGTTTCGGCAAGCTCATCACTCTGCTGATCACTCTGCTGGTTATCGGCGGGGACGGTGGCAGGCGCCTGCGTCGGCCCGGCAGTTGGCGTCACTGTTGCCGCGGCGATCTCACCCGAAAATTCCTGCTCGACCGAGCCGACAAGGTTGCTCGCGCTCACTGTGAAGGCGTAGCCGCCGGATGCCGTCGCTGCACCGCTGACCGTTCCGCTCTCGGTGTCGATCGTGAGTCCGGGCGGCAGCGCTCCCGCCACGATTGCATAGCTGATCTCTCCCCCGCCGGCCGCGACGGAGTCGTCGTATTGCGTGTTGAGTGCGGGTGTCGCGAGCACATTGTCGGTCCATGCCGGCATCAGCAAGAGTGTGAGCGTCGACCCATTCTGGATGGCGTAGTCGCCGAGAGTACGACCGTCTTCCAGCACGGTGCCGGCGAAGAGCAGTGTCTGATCGCCCACGGGAACCGACGTCTGATCTTCTATTTTCTGTTTGACCTGTTGCACGGAATCGGAATCATTGGTGTCGACGGTCAGGGTGCGCGCGCCAACAATGGTGACCTGCGCGGGCACGGCGGATGCTGCAGTCGCGCTCCCAAGCGCGAAGAACCCGCCGAGCACGAGTGCGATAGTTGCTGCGAACGCCCTTTTCATGCTCCGACCATAGCGGAACCGGCCTTAGGACCGAGTCGCACTGGCAGCGCGCTCAAACGAGCCCGTGCTCGTATGCGAACACCACGATCTGCACCCGGTCACGCAGCGCAAGTTTGCGCAGTATCGCGCCGACATGGGTCTTCACCGTCGATTCACCCAAGAAGAGCTTCGCCGCGATCTCCGCATTCGATGCGCCGCCGGCAACCGCCTCGAAAATCTCTCGCTCCTTTTCGGTGAGCTCACCGAAAGCGTCTGGCACGGGTTCGCGAACCTGAAACTGCCCGTCGAGCAGGTTCGATAGATCGTTCGGAGCAAGCACCGCATTTCCTGCGTGCACGGTTCGGATCGCGTCGATGAGCAGCGCCGGCGTTGTGTCTTTGAGCACGAAACCGCTCGCTCCGTAACGGATCGCCGTTGCCGCCCTGTCGTCGAGAACGAAAGTTGTGAGCACGAGCACACGCACCGGATCGACTCTTTTGCGCACCCGTTCTGGAAGGAAGATCTGCCTGGTCGCCTCCACACCGTCGAGTTCGGGCATCCGGATGTCCATGAGCACGACGTCGGGAGAAAGCGCGTCGACGAGTTCGACTGCTTCAACACCGTCTCGGGCGGCAGCGACCACCTGCATGCCATCGTGCGCGTCGATCATCACGCGCACGCCCTCGCGAAAAAGGTCTTGATCATCGACGAGCAGCACGCGAATGGGCGGGTTCACACGCCCACCGTTCGCAGTGCCTGACCTGCCCGCACAGGCATCGTCGCCGACGCTGTGAAGATCTCACGCGATTCGGATGCTCCGCGCACGTCGAGGGATCCGCCGACGGATTCGAGTCTGCGCCGCATCCCGTCGATGCCGTTGCCGCTCGAGGCAGCAGGAGCATCCGTTCTGTCGTCGACGTGATTCGTGACGGTGAGCTGCAGTTCGTCTCCCCAGTCGCGCAGAACAGTGATCGCTTCGTCTCGCCTGCCGTGTTTGATTGCGTTCGTCAGCATTTCCTGCAGAACACGGAACGCGACAGTTGCAAGTTCGGGCGGAAGCGGTCGCAGTACGCCGGTGTCTGCGACGGCGATATCGTTGCCGCTCGCGCGAGTCGCATCGATCAGGGTGTCGAGATCGGTTTTCAGCTCCAGATTGCCGTCGGGGGAAGCCAACACTGCGCGTACCTCCTGAAGTGATGAACGGGCCGACTTGGCGATGTTCGCCATGGTTGCCTGGAGTGCCTCAGAGTCTGCACCGTCGAGGAACTGTGCCGATTCAGCCTGAGCGAGTATCACGGTGAGTGAATGGCCGACGACATCGTGCACGTCGCGTGCGAGCCGCGCCTGCCCTTCGCGCAGTGTCGCGATCTCCTCCATCTGGGTGCGCTCGCGTTGCGCGGCGTGCGCCTCGGCCTCGGCCTCGGCCTGTGACCGCTGCGAGGCGCGCGCTGCCCCCGAATACCTGGTGGCAAGGCCGGCGAGCCACGGCAGCGCGAGGAAGCCGGCGATCATCGGCAACACGACGATCGGCCAGGAGATGCCGGTGTCCATCATCGGCACGATCAAGTTGCGGGCGATCCGCGTGTTCCAGATGCCGTGAGCGAGCAGACCGATGTAACCGAGCGCGAAGAAGGTTGCGACAGGAATGGAGATTCCGCTTGCCCACAGCAGTGTCTTCGAGCCCCAGCGCGCCAGCCCGAACGCAACTCCCATGATGGCCAGCTCGACGAGCATCACATCTGTCATCGTGGCCGCTTGCACGATGAGCAACAGCCACGGGATCGCGAGCGCCCACTCACCCGCCTTGCGCACGAGGGCGACGGCCGCTGCAGTGCCGAGCGCGACGAGCCAGGGAGTGAGCGTGGTGTCCAAGCCTGAGATCAGGTTGGCCGAGGCCTCCCACACCCCGAACATCAGCACAACGTAGCCGGACAGAAGGTCGGGCAGCCAGGAACGCATGAACGCGGGGCGCGTGAATGTCGAAGGCATTGTCACATTATTCTCCGGCCGGGTGCAGGATGCGCGCGGTTCGAGCGCTCGGTCGGTCACTTGGTCGGTCTGTCAGGGCGTCTGCGATGAGCATGTCGAGGAGTTCTGGATAGTCGATGCCCGCTGCCGCGAACATCCGCGGCACTTGCGATCGTGCGGTGAAGCCGGGTGTCGTGTTCACCTCGTTCAGCACTGGGCCGGCTGCGGTGATGAAGAAGTCGATTCGTGCAACGCCACGGCAGCCGAGCGCCTCGTACACGCGCACGGCAGCGCTTTCGAGTTCACCGCGCACACCGCCGTCGATCTGCGCCGGCACCCGAAAAACGGCTGCCCCGCCGTATTTCGTGTCGTTGTCGAAGATGCCGTCGGCCACGATCTCAAGCGGCGGTGAGATCACGAGTGACCCGTCGCCTCGACGCATGACAGCGATGTCGATTTCCCTTCCGACCATCACCTCTTCCACGAGCAGCATGCTGTCAGCCGCAAGCGCCGCATCAACGGCGTCACGCAGACGTTCTGGCTCGGTCACGAGCGAGACACCGACGCTCGAGCCGGCCGAATTGGGTTTGACGACCACGGGGTGGCTGAACCGGTATCTGCCTGCCGACTCAGCGTCGAGCAGAACCGCGTCGGAGGTTTGGATGCCTGCAGCCCTCGCCACGAGTTTTGTCGCGTGCTTGTTCATGCCGATCGCTCCAGCCGTCACCCCGGACCCGACGTATGGCACCCCGATCAGTTCGCACAGACCGGCGAGAGTTCCGTCTTCGCCGTGCCTGCCGTGCACCGTGGGAAAGACGACGTCGACGTCGGCGAGTAACTCCATCACGCGGCCGATGCCGATTGCCGAGCCGGCAGCATCCAGCCAGCCCCCGTCGCGATCGATTGTGAACGGCGTCACAACGTAACGGGCGGGGTCGAGAGCGGCCACAATGGATGCAGCCGAGTCGAGCGAGACGTCGTGTTCGCCGTTGCGGCCGCCGCCGATGACGGCGACGCTCAGGCTGTTCATGCTGCGGACCCCATGCGATCGCGTGCTCCGACCGTTCTGTTGGTCGCTGCGATAACTCGCCGCTGAACACGCGCACCCAGCCGGGTGACGATCTCGTGCTCGATCGTTCCAGACCAACGCGCCCATTCGGTTACCGTCGGCTCTCCTGCCGAGCCAGGCCCGAATACCACGACGATGTCGCCGACCGCTGCGCCCCGATCGCCGAGATCGATTACGAACTGGTCCATCGACATACGTCCGACGACCGCGTGACGCCGTCCATTCACGAGAACCTCTGCCTTGCCGGACGAGCTGCGCGGCAGCCCATCTGCATAGCCGAGGTTCACAAGTCCCAGACGGGTGGAACGCGGAGCGAGCCAATCGCCTCCGTAGCCGACGGGCGTGCCGATGGCCACGTGCCGCACGGCGACGACGGACGCGGTCAACGTCATCGGTTGCTGCAGCTGGGCGGTGTGCGATAGGTCGATCCCGAATAGGCCGGCGCCGACACGGCACGCGGTGAAGCGAGCACCAGGCATGGTAAGCGCTGCGCAGGTGGCGGCAAGATGCGTGAGGCTTGGCCGCAAACCGCTGAGCCTGGCAACGTCGATCCCCCACTCGAACATCGCCAGCCCGTGGCGATTGCTTGCTGCGCCAGGACGATCGGCGTCGCCGAGGTGGCCCATGACTCCGACCACACGGATGTCGCCTTCCAGTTCCGCTTGCCGCGCGAGCGAGCACAGCTCGATCCATGCGTTCGGTTCGCAACCGTCGCGGGCCATCCCGGTGTCCAGGTGCAGATGAACACGCGCCGTACCCTTGGCGCGAACGATCGAGCGCAGATGTTCTGCGCTTGGCACGGCGATGTCGACACGTTCGTCGACCGCGAGTTGAAAGTCGGCGCCCGGATGATTGAGCCAACTGATGGTCGGCGCCGTGATCCCGGCTGCGCGGATTGCCAGCGCCTCTTCGATGCTTGTGACGCCGAGCTGGGTGGCGCCGTTGGCCAGGGCCGTGCGCGCAGCATCCAGTGCTCCGTGGCCGTAGCCATCCGCCTTCACGACGGCGATCAGTTCAGACGGTGAGCATCCCGCGAAGTGGCGGGTGTTCGCAGCGATGGCGTCGAGGTCAACGGTGAGGAGCGGCTTTGTCGTCGTCTGTGGAGCGGTGATGGGCGAGGCCGAGAGCAGCGTCTTCATACATTCGACGCTACGGTGAGCGTTGCTTGCGTCGCCTCCGCCGAAGGTGCCCGCGCGCTACATCTTCAGGATGATCCGGATCCGCACCGAATGCGGAATGAATCAAGCGAGCTTCTTCGCCTTTTTTGCTACCGTCCGCCGGGTCGCCTGAGCCTTCTTGCCTGCGCGTTTGCGGGCCTTCTTCAGCTTCGGGTCATTCCAGACTGAGCTGGCAGCATCCCGAATCTCCCGATACTGGCCCTGACCTGCCTTCGCTCCCAACGCATACGCGAGACCGACCATGGCGGCGATTGTGAGCAGGCTGAGGAACTTACGCATTGAGTCTCCCTGATTCGTGAACGTTTGTCGGTCCGTGTTCGGGTCCCGACGGGTCATCCGTCGACGGGTCGTCCGTGCTCGGCCCCTCCGGGACGCCAAGCGGTGGTTGTTCGATGGGTGGATCGCTCACAACGTTGCCTCCTCATTTCAGGTGTCTGCATTTCAGGTGGCCGCATTCAGGTGGCTCTGTGCGGGGACGGATGGCTGTTCGGTATCTTGCGGTCACTTCACGATAGGTAGCCGGTCGCGCAACCATCCAGGGATGGACGAGTTCCGGCTCGGCGGTTATCATGGCTCGCGCGGATCGACGGGCAAGGCGAGGGTCTTCAGCACGTTCAGCAATTGCCGTTCCTCATACGCGAAGTGATTCTCCATGATCGCGGCAACCCCATCCAGATGCCGATCGATCTCGTCCGCGTGCACATGGCGTTGAAGTGCAGCATCCAGCTCTGCCACGAGAAAGGCGATCATCGAGTGGTCTTGCTCGAGCTTGCGCAGCACCGGTGCGAGCTCGGGACGCTCCGCCTCAATCGCCGGGAAAAGCGTTCGATCTTCACCGCGATGATGTTCGCCGAGCGCCGTGCAGAAGCCACGGCAGTGCAGCAGAAGATCACGGCTGACAACCGGCGGCCCTCCGTCGATCAGCGCAGTTCGAGTCGTCCGCAGCGCCGCACGCAGTCGCGCATGCGCTCGAAGTAGTTTGTTGCTCCAGGCGACGAGCCTGGTCGTTTCGCGCTCAGTCACTGCGCGAAGAAGGATGCGATGAAGTCATCGTCTTGTTCCTTACGTACGACGCCTCCATGTCTGGCACAGCCTGCCACCGACACGCGACGCTGCGACCAAAATATCAGACAACGGCTGGCCGATGCATCTCGACCACACGCTCAGCAGGCGTGGAACACTTGCAGGATGGGGGAACAACCTGACGCACCGCAGATTGGTCGCATCGATGTCGACGCGGCCGCGCTCGGACCCGACGGCGCCGAGCTGTCGGATCTGCTGAACGAGCTGGGTGCGCGCAATGCGGACACCGCGCTGGATGTGCCAGGAGGCGGATGGCGGGTCGTCGCAGAGCATCCTGGCGAAGCCGACGGTATAACGGTTCTCGCGGCGCCCATCAACGATGATCGCACTGAATGGCGGATCGCCCAGCTGCGTCGCGGTCCGACTGGTCGGGCGCGAGACCGTGTTGACGTGCATCCGGAAGTGATTCCACTGCGACCGAGCCGCGCTGCACGAAGCCGCGGTCTTTCACTGCGCTGGCCAGGTGTGAGCAGTGACGATCCGAACCTCGATCAACTCGCGGTCGACGTCGTCAACGACGGCGATGAACGTTGGATTCCGGCAGGCGACAGCTTCTACGCAGCGGGCATCCTGGTGCCGGCCGACAATGACCGACCCTGGGCGAAGGGATTCTCCTTCGGCTATGTTTCAGGCCAGTTCCCCGCGTTCGCGCTCGACCCGGGCGAGTACGCGCGCATCCAGGTCACGATCGGTTCCGATCAGTGGCAGAGTGTGCGCCCGGGCCCGTACC
>DATMTC010000097.1:0-13168 GCA_035565115.1 Microbacteriaceae bacterium
GATGCAATCGACGCCGATGTCGCGGCAGGCGAGTACGGCTTCGACCTGACGTATTTTCGTCGCATGTGCCAGGCGCAGGCGGTCGACTGTCTGCAGGTCGACGCAACCAGATGCGGCGGAATCACCGAATGGATGCGCGCGGCCGCGGTCGCTGCGTCGCACGGGCTTGAGGTCTCCGGTCACTGTGCACCGCACATGCACGTGCACGCGGCGGCTGCTACACCGAATCTGCGGCATCTTGAGTGGTTCCACGATCACGTGCGCATCGAGTCGCGATTCTTCGATGGAACTCTCGACCCTTCAGATGGCGAACTGACGCCGAGCGATGATCCGGGCAACGGTCTCACTCTGCGTGAAAGCGACGCTGAACCGTTCCGCGTGGGCTAGCAGCGGGCGATTCAGCGCGGCTTTCGCGCGGCTTTCGACCCCCGCTTCCGAACCGAACGGAAGACATTGCGTGAACGCGCAATGAACAGATCGCCGAACCTGAAAATCGGCCGCGAACCGTCCCTAACATTGCATTCGGCTTGCAGTCGGCTCCCGTCGCAACGCAAGCCGGCACCCTTACGGCCCGTTCGAGAGAGTTCTTGCACCTGTGTCATCTGTCGGCAAATTCGCCCTTATCTGGGGCGCGATCGCACTGTTTGCCGCCGCAGCACTCATCCTTCAGCTGAGCATCAGGCAATTCAGCATCAGGCAACCGAGCATCGGGCAGACGTCGGCGCAGCAGGCATCCGGCCAGACGCAGGTCACGGCAGGTCCCGACAATTGCGGAGCCGGCTGGACCAAGCCGTCGCCAGGCATCCAGCGATTCTCGGTGCAGAACACCAGCATCGCCGGCATGGAGGTCTACCTGCAGAACGTCGCGTCGAAGGCCGTGTACTTCGACATCGAGGGGTTCGGTGCGGGTGCCACCGAGTCAGCACGCGCCGTGCTTGGCGCCGGCAGTTACCGCTTTGTCTGTCTTCCGGCCGACGGGAACGCCGCGTTCGGCTCGACCGTCACCATCTTCGGCACAGCCGCGATCGCGAATCTCACGCCTGGAGTCGTGCCCGTGACGCGCAACGATCTCATTCCTGCGGCAAAGGCATACGGTGACTGGATCGTCAGCCGTCTCCCATTCTTGATCGCCGACACACACGAGCTGAACGCCGATGTGACGGCGGGGAACCTGGATGCCGCCAAACGCGACTGGCTGACCGCGCACACCGAATACGAGACACTCGGGGCGGCATACGGAGCATTCGGCGACGCGGACAGCGAGATCAACGGCATGCCGGCATCCGGTCGCACAGCCATCGACGACCCCGACCTCACGGGTTTTCACAAGATCGAGGCCCTTCTCTACGGAGGGGCATCCGCTGCAACCATCGCGCCTTACACGGCCGGGCTCGTTGATGCAGTGACCCGACTGCAAAACGACTTCCCAGATGCGCGGATCGATCCGCTCGATATCGGCTTGCGCGCTCACGAAATCCTCGAGAACGCACTCCAGTTCGAGCTGACGGGCAGAGCGGATGCCGGCAGCGGCAGCACCCTGGCAACGATCGACGCGAACCTCACGGGCACGATTGAGGCGCTGGCACCGTTGCGCGGCATTCTCGCCACCCGCTATCCGCAGATGGCGCGGACGGATGCCTGGATCGCCCGATCCCGCAAGCTGGTCGAGTCGTTCCGCGGTCCGGCAGGCAGCTGGACCCCGCTCGACGAGCTGACGCGCGCCGACCGCGAGAAGCTGAACGCCGCAATCTCCCAGACCGTCGAAGAGCTTGCGCCAGTCGCCGCGATCTGCGATGTGCGGAGGACATCATGACCGGCCCGCATTCCGCCGTTGGCCGCCGCGGGTTCCTCGGTGGGCTGGGCGGCGGGCTAATCGGGAGCGTGGTTGGTGCAGGCATCGCTAGTCCGCTTGCTGCCGGCGCCGCAGCATCCGACGCAGTAAGCGCGAGGGCCGCTGAGCCGGCGTCATACCCGTTCCATGGCGCACATCAGCAGGGCATCCTGACCCCAGCCCAGCGAAATTCGAGCGTCGTCGCGTTCGATGTGACCGCGGCGAACCGCGCCGAGCTGCAGGGCTTGTTGCGCACCATCACCGAGCGTGCGCGCTTTCTGACCGCCGGCGGAAGCCCGGCAGAGGTTGGCATCACTGCGCCTCCCGCCGACTCGGGCGTGCTTGGTCCACGCGTTCCGGCCGATGGGCTCACCGTCACGGCATCGGTTGGCGCGTCGCTGTTCGATGACCGGTTTGGTCTCGCCTCCGCCAAGCCGGCGCGGCTGCGCACGATGGATGACTTTCCCAACGATGCGCTGGATCGCGCGCAGTGCGACGGCGATCTGCTTCTGCAATTGTGCGCGCACAACACTGATACGGTGCTGCACGCTCTGCGCGACATAAGCAGGGCGACCCGCGGGGCAATGCAGGTGCGCTGGCGCAAAGACGGCTTCGTCTCGCCGCCGAGACCGAGCGGCACACCGCGCAACCTGCTCGGTTTCAAAGACGGAACATCCAGCCCGGCAACCGCCAGCGCGAAAGCGGCAGACGCGCTGGTGTGGACACAGGCGGGTGGGAACGGAGCCGGCACGAACGCGGCAGGCGGCGACGAGCCCGAGTGGGTAACCGGCGGCAGCTATCACGTGGTGAGGATCATCCGCATGTTCGTCGAGTTCTGGGATCGCGTCTCGCTTCACGAGCAAGAGAACATGATCGGCAGGCGCCGTGACTCCGGTGCACCGCAGACGGCAACCAACGAGTTCGACGATCCGCACTACGAGAACGACCCGACGGGCGACGTCATCCAGATGGATGCTCACATCCGGCTGGCAAATCCGCGCACCGCTGAATCGAAGAATCAGCAGATGCTGCGGCGCGGATACAACTACGACGCGGGCGTGGATGCGAACGGCAACCTCGATATGGGGCTGATTTTCTCCTGCTTCAACCAGGATCTCGACCGGCAGTTTGTTGCCGTGCAGAAGCGGCTTGCCGACGAACCGCTCGTCGACTACATCTCGCCGGTCGGCGGCGGCTACTTCTTTGCCCTGCCCGGTGCGCGGTCCTCATCGGACTGGCTCGGGCGGGGGCTGCTTTCCTAATCCGTCTCCAGCATCCATCCAATAACCGACAGAAAGAAGTGCACGCATGTTCCGATTACTGGCCGGCCGTCGCAGGCGCGCCGCGCTCATTCCGGCAGTTGCTGCCGCGATCGTCGCGGTTGGCGCGATCGCCGCACCGTCCGTCGCGTTCGCGGCGGCAGACAACTCGAATAACACGAAAACACCCATCAAGCACCTGGTCGTGATCTTCGACGAGAACATCTCGTTCGACCACTATTTCGGAACGTATCCCCAGGCGGCGAACACCGACGGCACGACATTCACCGCGGCATCCGCCACGCCTGCCGTTGACAACCTTGTGTCGTCGGGCACTCTGACAAGCAACCCGAACGCATACGCACCGAAACGGCTGACGCCCGACCAGGCGGTGACCTGTGACCAGAATCACGGATATGCCGCCGAGCAGCGTGCCGTGAACAACGGGGCAATGGACAAGTTCGTCGAGAACACGAGCAAAGACACGTGCAGTGGGCAGTATGGCAGCCCGGGCCTGGCCATGGACTACTACGACGGCAATACGGTCACCGGTCTGTGGAACTACGCACAGAACTACGCCATGAGCGACAACAGTTGGGACACGGTGTTCGGTCCGTCGACTCCTGGCGCGCTCAACCTGGTGTCGGGCCAGACGCACGGCGGTGTGGCATACGACCCGAAGAGCGGCGACAAACTGACCGGCTCGAGCGCCGTTTCTTCAGCGGATTCGGCGGGTGTCGGCACGGTGATCGGTGACCCGGATCCGGCATACGACGACTGCTCGAACAACAACCACACGTCGTCATCCGCTGTCGTCGGCATGCAAGGCAAGAACATTGGCGACCTGCTCAACGCGAAGAAGGTCACCTGGGGCTGGTTCCAGGGCGGGTTCACGCCAGACACGAAGTATGCCGGTGCTGGCACATATGCCCAGTGCGCGAAGACAACGCAAAACGTGGCAGGTGCGGCATCCAGGGACTACTCGCCGCACCACAACCCCTTCGCGTACTACGAGTCGACGTCGAACCCGCATCACCTGCCGCCGAGCTCAGACGCGAAGATCGGCCAGACGGACCAGGCCAATCACCAGTACGACGTGACGAGCTTCGACACGGCGCTGAGCCAAAACAACCTGCCGGCTGTCTCTTTTCTGAAGGCGCCGGAAGCGCAAGACGGGCACGCGTCGTACTCCGACCCGCTCGACGAGCAGAAGTTCCTCGTGAACAAGATCAACGCCATCCAGAAGTCGGCTTCGTGGCCGAGCACGGCTATTGTGATCGCCTACGACGACTCGGATGGTTGGTACGACCACGTTGCACCCACGATCCTCAATGGGTCGAACGATCAGGCGAACGACTCGATGATCTGCACATCGAAGTCCTCGTCGGTCGCCGGCGGATATCAGGATCGCTGCGGCCCGAGCCAGCGGTTGCCGCTTCTGGTGATCTCGCCGTACTCGAAGCAGAATTACGTTGACAGCACGGCGACGGAGCAGACCTCGATCACCAAGTTCGTCGAGGACAACTGGTCAACAGGTCGCATCGGCGATAGCTCGTTCGACGAACGTGCCGGCACGCTGGCCGGCATGTTCGACTTCGCCAACCCCCAGCAGCGAGCGGTGCTCCTGGCCGACGATGGATCGGTGGCGAGCGTCCAGCACGTCGTTGTGACGCCGTCGCAGCATGGGCGGGGGTGCGAGCACAGGTCAGAAGCCGGGACTCAACACGGTCGAGGGTGCGGGGGCGGCCACTAGTCCGGGCCGCGCTTCCTCAGAGCACAACGAAAGCAGCAGACGAAAGCAGCAGACGAGCTTCTGATCGTTCTGCGACGGCTGCGCGGCGGGGAACTACTCGCCGTCGCGCAGCTTGTCGCAGAGGGCGGTCAGCTGGGCGAGCTCTTCCGCATTGAGCGGACCGCTGACCCGTTCGGTGATCGTCGCCATATGCTCGACGGCGACCCTGCGGAAAAGGTCGAACCCGGCATCCGTCATGCGGATGATCGTGCCGCGGCCATCATTCGGCTCGGGGCACTTGGCTACGAGCCCACGTGCGACGAGCCGGTCGACGAGTCTGCTCACGCTGGGCTGAGTCAGCAGCACGTGCTTGTTCAGATCGCGCAGCCGCAGCCTCCGGTCGGGCTGCCTGGACAGGTTGAACAGCACGTCGTACTCATTGAACGAGATGTCGCGCGTCGGAAACTCGGCCGACAGACTGCGCATGACCGCGACCTGCGCGCGAAACAGCGACTCCCATGCCGAAACGGCAGATACGCGCGAGCTGACCATAGTTCCCTCCCCGTTGGTTCTCAACAATAGGGATGCATGGCGTATGCCCGCGAATCCGGCCGACTGCCGGTCGTGGTCAGTCGTTGTCGGTCTTGCCGAGCGTGACCGCGGTGACGCCCTTGACCTCGGACAATTCCTCGACAAGTAGCTGCAGCGACGGTTTGCCGCGGAACACGAGGCGTGCTTCAACCCGAGTCGCTTTGCCGGGAGATTCGGATGTTCGTGTTCCGGTCAGCGCGGCCTCGAAGCCGAGTTCTGTGGCGCGTTCGAGAACGGCGCGCAGCACGCCGCGGCCCTCCTTGTATTGCAGGATGCAGACCTCGTCTTGGCTGGCGCTGCGAATTTTCGCTCCGAGAAATGTCAGGATGCCGACCGTTACGAGATACAGTGCCGTGCCCGCGGCGGCGATCACGGGCATCCCGGCGCCGCACGCCATGCCGACGGCGGCGGTGAGCCAAACGGATGCAGCAGTGGTCAGTCCGTTGACAACGTTCTGTCGAACGAAGATGACGCCTGCGCCGAGGAACCCGATGCCGGAGACGATCTGTGCTGCGATACGGGAGGGGTCGAGCACGACGTCGTTGCCGATGACGGCGCTGAAGCCGTATGCAGAAACCAGGGTGAACACGGTCGAGCCGATGCCGACGAGTGTGTGGGTGCGCAGTCCGGCGCTTTTAAGGCGGCGTTGGCGTTCGATGCCGATGATCGCAGAGAGCACGAATGAGAGCACGAGGAGCGCGAGTTGCGTGAGCGTGCTTGGTGGGAGCAGATCGATGCCGAGGACCACGGAACCTCCTAACGGGCTCCTCTTTGACGCTAGCGCGCTAGGTGGAGTTTGTCAGGACATGCAGGCGGAACTTAAAAGAATTGAGGGCCGGCCGCAGAGGCTAGCGGCCGACCCTCTTCCCTTGCACCAAGAGTGTCCTGCAATCACATTCCGCGTTAGCTGCCACAGCAAACAACTAACGCTCTTGAACTATATAACGAACAGGTAACGCTTCGCTAGTTATACGAACGTTATTTTTCTGAGTTTTTCTGATGGATGCCGGAACGGCTTGCGGGCGCTGATGTGCTCGTGACTTCTCGATAAACGGTTGCACGGCCGCCGTGCTGATCTCGGGTGATGACCTGGCCGAATTGGAAGAGACGATAAACATCCTTGCCACGCCCGGCGCAACTGAAGCCATCGCCGAGGGACTCGCAGACCTCGAAGTCTGCCGAATCGCCGATAATGAGAAACTGCGTGCCCGGTTCGCAATCAGGTGACTTCGCCCTATGGAGTACGATCTCCGCAAGCATAGAACCCGACCTTCTTCGGTTACCCGAGAAGATCGGCGCAGCCTGCCTGGAATTCATCTTCGGCCCGCGCGCCGAGAACCCCCAGCGGGTGACGCGCTGCGCGGATAAATCACCGGCTTGCGATCGACCCGCCGCGGCAGCTACCGCGTCATCTACCGCGTCGATAACGACCACACACGAATCGACGTCATCCACATCGACCGCCGGCGCGGTTTCTACCGATGAACGAACCTGGCTTTCCCCGTGTCGACATCGAGAGCCTCGCGGCAGGGCACCGTGCCGGACCGGATAAGCTCCCGACATGGGCGTCCGCCGCGATCTGAAGCGCTTGCTGATGGTGATTGCCGTACTCATCGCTGGGGTTGCTGGGCTCGGTACGGTGCTCTACATTGCCGTCGACAACGTACTCGTTGAACGAACAGCGGAGGGCTCGTGCTGGCGATTGAGTCATTACGACTGTTGGAACCTGAGCCCCGAATTCATTTCCCGTGCTACGGGAATCGATCTTCCGTACGGCACCCACGTCACAGCATCCGGCACGCATGCCTGGCTGAGTTGGAGTCTGTCGGCCACAGTCGTCTACCCGAAAGGCGCTGTGCTTCCATCCCGGGCGGCCGAGCCGCCCTCGGTCATCCGCTCGGCCGGCCGCGTCGACGGTCGCCCGGCGTTCACGATCTACCTCGTCGAGCATGGAGGCGCCGCATGGCCAAAACCACGGTGACAGTCGACGAGTCGCGATCGAGGAGCCCGGGGCTCGCCTGGGCAGGTCTAGCGATCGCGTTCCTCGGGTTTTGCCTATTGACGCCGATCATCGCGTGGAATGCCGTGATCGGGTTGGGGATTTGCTTCACGTTGCGGCCGGAGCATGCGCTGCCGCTTGCGCCGATTTGCGTGAGGCACGCCGAATGGATGCTTCCGGGCGCGCCGATCATGGCGTTGCTGTTGTGCCTACTGGCCGCTGCCGCCCTGTTCGTGTTCGGATATCGCAGACGTACGGCGCTCATCCTGGGCGGGCTGCTGGTTCTCGCTACACCACTGCCGTTTCTTCTGCTCAACGCGCTCGACGCGCCCATTTCGGCCGGCTGAACCGCGAATCCGGGTCGCTAACCTGGGTGGATGACTCACACACGGGCATCGAATGCGTTTCTGCTGGCAGGGCTGATGCGTGGACCATCATCGATGGCGCCGAGGAAGCGCTTCTCGTCACAAAGAGCGCCGGCTTTCGCAACATTATCCTCAGCAATCATGCGACCGAGCTGCCCGAACTCGTCAGTTCTCTCGGGCTCGCCAGCGTGATCGAGCAGACCATTACCAGCGCCACTGTTGGCGCTGAAAAGCCGAACCCGTTTATCTTCACCTTCGCGATGACGGTCGCCGGCGTCACGGGTGCCAGCGAAGTATGGATGATCGGTGACAACCCGATCGCTGACATCGAAGGCGCACAGAACGTCGGAATCTCCGCCATACTGGCCGACGGCACCCACTCCGACGCAATCGGAATGACAGTGCTCGAGGCCGCACATCACGTCGTCCGATCCCACCACGAAACCGACCGGTAGTCGATCCTGTTCCAGACCGGATCCTAGGGCGCAATGTCTGCAGGGCCGCGCTTCTGAAGGAGGTGGCCGCCGCGGCGACGAGTAGCTTTGTTCCCGTGGTTGCGGATTCCTTGGTGTTAACCAGCGGGCTGATTGTGTTTCTGGGCGATCGGACGGCAGGCGGGTCGAAGAACGAGACCCGGTTCGGGCAGTTAGAGACCGGGCAGCGGGTAGTGGTGAAGGTGCAGGCGCATCATGGGCGACTCGACCTTGAGAGCCAGACGCTCAGCTTCCTCGCGGGAACGAGTGTGCCGGTGCCTCGTGTTGTAGAGTTCGGAACTTCGCTCGATGGCCGCCCGGTGCTGATCATCACCCGTCATCACGGTGTGCGAGCGACGGGACCCGCGGGGTGGCAACGATTCGGGCGTGCCCTCGCCGGGCTGTCGAGTGTCCCAGTTGAACGCTGGCCCCTGGAGGTCGTTACAACTGCTGAGTTCGTCGCCGATCACCGTGACCGATTGAGGCAGGTCGCAACTCTCATCGACGGAACCTTGCTCGATCACATCGATGACGCGTTGAAGGTCATCGAAAACAACCCCCGCCCACTGAGACTGGCTCATGGCGACGCTGGAAGCGGCAACTACCTCGACGACGGCAGGGACGGGACCATCCTCGACTGGGAGACCGCATCGGTCAGCCCGTTCGGCGTCGACGTGGGTCGAGGAGCGTTCATCGCCCTAATGGACCTTGGTCGTATTGGGGAACCCATCGCCCAGCACGACGGGTTCATCGTTGGCTATCGGAGTGCCCTGCCCGACCCATCCGCCTTAGACGATGAGACGCTCAACGCGTGGACAATCGTCGCCGCACTGCAGTTCATCCACGGCCGGCACATCCAACCACTGCGCGCAGACCGAACACCGCGTGGGGCCGCCCAAACTCTTACCGACTACCTGGCGCGACGATGAGACGTTCAGCGTTTCCAGAACCCGAACCACGGGTGCACCGCAGATTTCCTCGCTAGTTGATTCTCAGTGAGGGTGCACGTATAGCCTGCCCGCATAGATTTCGCGCTCAGCAACTCATGCGCAACAACTTGTGGCCCACCTCACGCGGCGACGGATGGCGACCGTATACCGCTCAGTTTCAAGATTTGGACAAGCCAGATGACACAGTTTTGCGCTTTGGAGCGATAGCGTCCGTGACAAACGCCTGATCAGATACGCGCTGCTTGGACATCTGGGATGACAAGGGACAATGGATGTGTCCTTTGACAGTCATCTCGTCGTTTTGACACGTGTCAGGTCGCGGGGTATCCCGGCTCACGCTCGCGTCGGTGCCCTCCGTCTACTCGTAGGTCGTCAGTGCGAAATCAAGAAACGGCAGGCTCTCGCGGGAAAGGACGCTCGTGCACACCACCTGCTCGGCGGCCCGGAATCCGATCGCGTAGACGAACGGATCGGTGTCAATCTGCACGGCAGGACGGTCGCAACCGTCGACGTTGGCGGAGGCTTCCACTACCGCGGTAGTTGTGACTTTCCAATCGTTGCGCGTGCTCGGGCCGGCGGGGAGGCCGAGCTCTTCACGGAAACTGTTACGGAGTACGTGGTTGGTGTGGTCAACAAGCTGCTGCGGGAGGGAAGCCCGCTCGCGTTCTGGGGAAGCATGCCAGGCGGTGCGGATCGCATCTGAGAGCATCGGATACCGGAATATCTGAGCTTGCTCAATTAGCCATGTGGGGCGACCCCACGGGGGTTCTTCTTCGATAGCCCGCCGCGTTCGTTCGTCCAACTCAATTTCGTTGCGAGGGTCGGAGCGGTCATCGGGATACTTCCACAGTGTGTACGTGAACGACACCGACAGCTCCTTCTGGCCGGCCGACCCGTTGCTCTCCGTAAAGCTGGCAAGCGGTGCACGCGTGAGCGATGGTTGCGGTCTGAGTTGGAACACAGGGAAGGGAAGACTCAGTACTCGGGCCTCGGACTCGATGCTCGGGTCGGGCGCATCTGTAGGTACTACTCCGCCGTACTCCATCGATCCAGTCTGACCCACGCGGTCGTAGATTCCCACAGTCGCTCGAAACTGATCGTTAGTGGTGCCGCTGTTTCTCACCTCCCGATGAGACGGCTTGCCGCGAGGCGGTTGAGCGAGACGTGCTGCTCGGCCGCGTCGATGTCGAGCTGACGGTGTGCCTCCGGCGTCGCGCACCATGAACTTGCCCGAGTAGGAGCGATCCGCGATCGCTTCCGGTGGCGTCTCACCGTTCGACTGCATGTCGTCGAGTACGTCGGTGACGAGGGATCGGCTCCAATTCGCGTTTCGACGGGAATAAGAGAATCGGGGCGACGAGTGGAGGCGAGAGGCGACCTGAGTCTATGGTGCACGGCCGCCTAGGAAGGCACCGTGGGATCAAGGAGTGTTGGAGTCAGATTCAACGGACGAAGAGGTGAACCATGATCGGGCAGCATCGCTTCGTGGAACTGTGACGGCAATGGCAATAACACGTGGCGCTCGGATACCTCCCCTGTCTGCTGGCAGGCTCGAGAGGCAGCCAAGACTCTATGCTTGGCCCGTGACAGACTTCAACGACGTATCTGTTCGGTCTCCTCTCGCGCACTCGCTGGACAGAGCGCTGGTGTTGCTGGGCGCATCGGGTGTTGTGCTGGCCGCAATCTTCCTTGCGCTGGTTCTGCCCGGCACGTCGATCGCCTGGATATACCTTTTAGCGGTTGTCGTCTTCTGGCTCTTCTTGGCCGCCGGCATGCTCGCCTGGCACCGACGTCCGAGCAATGGCATGGGGGCCCTGATCATCTTGGGCGGATTCGCGCTTTACTTCGGTGTCTTGGGGGACACGCGTGTACCCGCGCTCATGGTCGTCAGCGAGGTCTGTGCGACCCTCGTACTGGCCGTCATCTTCCATTTGCTGCACGCGTTTCCGTCCGGCCGGCTCCGTGGGTGGTTCTCCCGGGCAACGGTAATTGCCGGCTATGTGGTCTGCATCGCGCTGCAGGCGCCGCTTTACCTCTTCGATCCTCAGAACCCGGTTCAGGGCATCGTCATCGCGGACCGGGCGGATCTGGTCAGCGCGGGAGTCTGGGTGCAGCGCGGTGCCGGATTGCTGGTTACCGCAGCAACCGTCGCTGTTTTGGTATCGCGGATAGTTCGCAGTCAGACGACGCACCGACGCGTACTCATACCGCTGTTCGGCTACGGAATCTTCGCTGTCCTGTTCGGACCGTTCGGGCCGCTACTGCTCAGGAGCATCCCGGGGATCTTTCCGCTGACCGGGGTGGTCATGCAACTGCTCGTATCCGCAGGGGTCCCGATCGCGTTCGCTCTCGGCGTGCTGCGCGGCGGATTCGCGCGAACGAGCGAGCCGCAGGAACTGGGCAGTTGGCTTGGTTCTGCCGGAACCGCTCGACCGGCTCTGACATCGGCAGTCGCCAGAACACTGGGGGATAGCACATTGCGCGTTGTGTTCTGGGTCGACGAGCGCAACACGTTTGTGGATGCTGACGGAGTCGCGGCAACACTGCCACCGGACGGCTCCGGCCGCGCTGTTGCAAACGTCGAGCTCGACAGACGGCTCGTGGGCGCGATCGAATATGACTCCGTGCTGATCGCGGATCCGGCGCTCGTTCAGACCGCCGGCCGGGTTGTGGCAATTGCCGTCGATCGCGAGCGGCTGACGGCGGAGCTTCTGGCGAGCCAGCGCGAACTGCGTCGGTCGCGGTCACGACTGATCGAGGCCGCCGAACTCGAGCGGCGGCGGATCGCCCGCGACCTGCACGACGGCCTGCAGGTGCAACTCGTCCTCCTTGCGATGGAGGCCGGAGCGCTGGCGCATGCGGTCGGGGTGCCGGATTCGTATCGCGACGGGGCGACGGCCCTGCGTCGGGGTATCGACAGTGCCGCCGGTGAGCTCCGCGAGCTCGTGCACGCCGTCATGCCCTCAACACTGATCGAACACGGCTTGTCCGCGGCAACAGAGGATCTCGTCGACCGGATGCCCGTGCCCACCAAACTGGAACTCGGCGTCGAGGACGGCTCCTTGCCGCCCATGGTCGAGAGCGCAGCGTATTTCGTCTTGGCCGAAGGTCTCGCGAACGCGCTCAAACATTCCCGGGCGACGGAATGCGCGGTGCGGTTGGCCTGCGCCGACGGCCGGCTATACGTCGAAGTGCAGGACAACGGTATCGGCGGTGCCGCAGTGGAAGGCGGCACCGGACTGAGCGGGCTCAGCGATCGCATCGACGCGCTCGGTGGCGAGCTGCGGATCGACAGTCCTTCGGGCAACGGAACGCTGCTGGTGGTGGAGTTGCCGTGCGAGTTGTGATCGCGGAAGATGAAGCTCTGCTGAGACAGGGGCTCACGTTGATGCTGCGCGAGGCCGGATTCGACGTCGAAGCCGCGGTCGCAGACGCCGACGAGTTGGAGCAGAAGGTGGCCGAGTACGTCCCCGACATCGTGATCACCGACATCCGAATGCCTCCGACGTTCACCGATGAAGGCATGGTAGCTGCGCTGCACATTCGCGCGTCGTATCCGCACACGGCGGTCATGGTTCTCTCGCAGTACGTGCAGCGACGCTATGCGCGGCTATTGCTTGATCCACAGACCGGCGGTGTCGGATACCTGCTGAAGCAGCGGATCGCCGATACTGACACATTCTGCGCAGATCTCAGGAGAATCGCTGCGGGCGAGACTGCTCTTGATCCTGAAGTGGTCGCCGTAATGGTCGATCGGGCGAGACTCAGCGAGAACGGCGTCGGAAAGCTCACCGTGCGCCAACAGGAGGTGTTGACCCTCATGGCAGAAGGTCGCAGCAATGCGTGGATCGCTTCCCACCTCTTCTTGAGCGAGAAAGCGATCGTTCAGCACACGTCGAACATCTACGAGACGCTCGGCATCCCGGTCGACGCGGACGATCATCGGCGGGTGCTGGCCGTCGTCCGAT
>DATMTC010000098.1:0-5268 GCA_035565115.1 Microbacteriaceae bacterium
GGCGCCGGAAGATCAACGCGGTATGCCCCTCCTGTGCGTTTGCCGCGGAACGCGACCAGCACCAGGCTGTTGCTCGGACGAAATCCGACCAGGTGCGGCACGAGTGCGAGGAGATCCTGCGGCTTGGTTGTCTTGACGATGGTCTGCATGCACCCAGGTTGCCGAAGTGCGCGCACCCGGTGGGCCTGCATCCGCCAATCTGTGCAGAACTCGCGTTCGACCGGCTATGTGCATAACTTTCGCGGCACATGGCTCTCCAGCTGAATGCGGTCGTGGCACGGGCGCGAGCTGCCTCGTTACCTCATTCAAGTCGCGCTAAACGTTCTTAAACGGCCGGTTTAAGGACGTTTTGCGCGACTTGAACGCACCCGGATGGCTACACCTCGTCGACGGCCGCTCCGGCGAATTGCGCGTTGTAGAGCGTGTAGTATGCACCCCCGGCCGCCAGCAGCTCGTTGTGTGTGCCCTGCTCGACGATCCGCCCAGCCTCCATCACGAGAATCAGATCTGCGTCGCGGATGGTCGACAGCCGGTGTGCGATCACGAAACTGGTGCGATCCGCTCGCAACGCGCTCATGGCCTTCTGCACGAGCAATTCGGTGCGCGTGTCGACCGAACTCGTCGCCTCGTCGAGGATGAGCACGCTCGGCGTGGCCAGGAATGCCCTCGCGATTGTGAGCAGCTGCTTCTCGCCAGCACTCACATTGGCCCCTTCATCGTCAAGCACCGTGTCGTAGCCATCGGGCAGCGAGTGCACGAAACGATCGACGTACGTCGCCTTCGCGGCCTCGACGACCTCCTCATCCGTGGCATCCGGCCTGCCATAAGCGATGTTCTCGCGGATCGTGCCCGCGAACAGCCAGGTGTCTTGCAGCACCATGCCCATCCGACTGCGCAAGTCATACCGGGTCAGTCGCGCGAGGTCTTCGCCATCCAGAGTGATGCGGCCATCATCGACCTCGTAGAACCGCATCATCAGGTTCACCAGGGTTGTCTTGCCCGCACCGGTCGGTCCGACAATGGCGACGGTCTGACCGGGCTCGGCCACCAGAGACAGGTCTTCGATGAGCGGCTTGTCTGGCGTGTACCTGAACGACACGTGCTCGAACGCGAGCCTGCCGCGCGTGCCCTCCGGACTCACCGGTTCGTCGGGGTCCGCGCTCTGCTCGTCCGCATCCAGCAGTTCGAACACGCGCTCGGCGGATGCGACGCCCGACTGCAGCAGGTTGGCCATCGATCCGAGTTGGCTGAGCGGCTGCGTGAACTGCCTGGAGTACTGGATGAACGCCTGGATGTCACCGATCTGCATCGCACCCGACGCGACTTGCAGGCCGCCGACAACCGCAATGGCAACGTAAACCAGGTTCCCGACGAACATCATCGACGGCATGATGATTCCGGAGACGAACTGCGCGCCGAAGCTGGCCTTGTAGAGTTCTTCGTTCTTCTGCCTGAATACCTCTTCGACCTCACGGTGCCGTCCGAACACCTTCACAAGGGCGTGACCGGTGAAGGCCTCCTCGATCTGGCCGTTGAGCGCTCCGGTGTGCGTCCACTGCGCAACGAACAGCTTCTGCGAACGCTTGGCGATCACCGTTGTGACGAGCAACGTGATCGGAATCGTCACGAGCGCGATCACGGCAAGCAGCGGCGACAGCACGAACATCATCACAAGAACGCCGATCACTGTGAGCAGCGATGTCAGCATCTGACTCATCGTCTGTTGCAGCGATTGCTGAATGTTGTCGATGTCGTTTGTGACCCGGCTAAGCAGTTCGCCGCGCTGCATGGTGTCGAAGTACTTCAGCGGCAGCCGGTGGATTTTCGACTCGACGTCTTCACGCAGCCGGTACACGGTGCGTTGTGTGACACCGTTGAGGACGTATGCCTGCAGCCAGGAGAACACGGATGCGAAGACATACAGAGCCAAGACCCAGAACAGCACGCTGGACAGTGCGCCGAAGTCGATTCCGTGTCCTGGCGTCAGGTGCATGCCGGTGAGCATGTCGGCCAGCTGCCCCTGCCCCTTCGCGCGCAACCCTTCGATGACCTGGCTCTGCGATGTTCCGGCAGGCAGCGACTTCGAAATGAACCCGGCAACGATGATGTTCGTGCCGTTCCCGAGCAGTTTCGGCCCGAGCACGGAGAAGCTGACACTGGCCACGGTGAGCAGCGTGACAAATCCGATAGCCCACGCCTCGGGGCGCAGTCGGGATAGCAGACGCTTTGCACTCGGACCGAAGTTCATCGACTTCTCGGTCGGCATGCCTGCACCGCCGAACGGCCCTGCCCCTCCTGGGCCTCTGCGCACCGGCGGCCGTTGCGGCCGACTCGTGGATGACGTGGTGCTCATGCTGCTTCCTCCGCTGTCAGTTGAGACTCGACGATCTCGGCGTATGTCGGCGACGTCACGAGGAGTTCTTCGTGGGTACCGCGACCGACGATCTTGCCGTCTTCGAGCACCAGGATCTGGTCGGCGTCGAGGATCGTCGACACCCGCTGGGCGACGATCACGAACGTCGACTCTTTCTCGTGTGTGCGCAGTGCTCGCCGCAAACGGGCATCCGTCGACAGGTCGAGAGCCGAGAACGAGTCGTCAAAGACATACAGCTCCGGGCGCTTCACGAGTGCTCTCGCGATAGCGAGCCGCTGCCGCTGGCCGCCGGAGACGTTCGTGCCGCCCTGCGCGATTTCGGCATCCAGCCCGCCATCCATCGCGGTCACGAAGTCCTTCGCCTGCGCGATCTCGAGTGCGCGCCACAGTTCATCTTCTGACGCGTCTGGTTTGCCGTAGCGCAGGTTGGATGCGACGGTGCCAGAGAACAGGTAGGGCTTCTGCGGCACGAGACCGATGCGCGACCAGAGCAGATCTGGATCGAGTTCTGCCACGTCGACACCGTCGACCAGCACTGAGCCGCTTGTCGCATCGAACAGCCTGGGCAGCAGGTTGATCAGTGTCGTCTTTCCTGCGCCGGTGCTTCCGATGATCGCGGTGGTCGAACCGGGCTCTACGCGAAAGTTGATCTCGCTCAACACCGGTGCGTCTGCTCCCGGGTAAGCGAATCCGACCTCGAAGAGTTCGATCGAGCCTGTCTCGTTCAACGTGTGGATCGGTTTGGCCGGCAGCTTGACCGTTGACTCGGTTTCGAGGACTTCGCCGATCCGGTCGGCGCAGACCGCGGCGCGCGGCACCATCACGAACATGAACGTTGCCATCATCACCGCCATCAGAATCTGCATCAGGTAGCTGAGGAAGGCCGTAAGGGTTCCGACCTGCATCGAGCCGTCCTCGATGCGGAATGCTCCGAACCAGATCACGGCAACGCTGGAAACATTCAGCACGAGCATCACGGTCGGGAACATGAGTGCGAAGAGCCTGCCGGCCCTGAGCGCGGTCTCTGTGACCTCCTGGTTCGCGGTCTTGAATCGTGTGGTCTCGATGTCTTCGCGAACGAATGCACGAACCACGCGGATGCCGGCGAGCTGTTCACGAAGAACGCGGTTGACGGCGTCGATACGCTTCTGCATCCGGCGGAACTGCGGCACCATTCGCGAGATGACCAGGATGACCGCGATCAGCAGAACAGGCACGCTCACCGCGATCAGCCACGACAATTCGAGGTCCTGATTCATCGCCATGATGATTCCACCGATGCACAAAATCGGGGCGGACACCAGCAGAGTGCAGGTCATCAGCACGAGCATCTGCACCTGCTGAACGTCGTTGGTGTTTCGAGTGATCAGCGACGGTGCGCCGAAGTGGGTCACCTCGCGTTCTGAGAACTCGCCGACCTTGGTGAAAATCGCGCCTCGCAGGTCTCGCCCGAGGCCCATTGCGGCTTTCGCGCCGAAGTAGACGGCCGCGATGGCGCACGCGACCTGGGCGAGTGTGATGAGCAACATCACGCCCCCGAGCTGCATGATGTACCCGGTGTCGCCCTTGATCACGCCGTTGTCGATGATGTCGGCGTTCAGGGTCGGGAGGAAGAGGGATGCGATCGACTGGCCGAGCTGGAAGGCGACGACAGCCGCAAGCAACCGCCAGTGTGGCCGCAGATAGCGTCTGAGGAGTTTGAGAAGCATCAGTTGTCCTTTTCTGCGGTCCTTGGTTGGCCCGCGATGCCGTAGAGCACGAAGTCTGTGAGCTCGTCGACGGTGAACGTCGTATTTTCGTTGAGTGGCGGGAGTGCTGTGGCGAATGCAACGAGCCGCACGAGCGGCCCGATCCGCTCCGCGGGAACGTTCAAAAGTTCGATCTCGGGGTGGAGCAGCTCTGCGATCACTCGCGCATACTCGGTGCGCGATTTGGCGTCCTGATGCGGCGGTCGTGCAGACTGGCCGAGCGCTGACATCATGCTGAACACGCCGCTGAAGCGTGCCTGCAGAATCTCGATGATCGAGCGGACCTTGTCGCGCATCGGCGCCTCGGGATCGATGCCCGCCAGTCGCGCACGCATCGGAAGCGGATCGAAATACTTCTCGACCGCGGCCCGAATCAGGCTGTCCTTATCCCCGAACGCACGGAAGATCGTGCCTTCCGCGATCTCGGCTTCTTCTGCGATCTGGCGAGATGTGAGACTCGATCCGTGCTCGAGGATCAGCGGGATCACCGCGTCGATGATCATTGCACGGCGATCTTCGACGGACATTGGGCTGGCACGACGCGTTTCTGTTGGCACGCAGTAAATCGTAAATGAGTGTGCGCTCACTCCGCAAGTACCCGTGAAGGTCCGCCTCGCCCCGCGCCCGCGCCGCGCCCACCCTGCCTGCGATAGTTTTTCGGGCAATTGTGGGCGCCGCGGCGGCATCAATTGCCCGAAAAACTATCGCTCGGGGCACGGCACCCCGCGCCGAGGTCAGTCCTCGACCAGCAGCGTCACGTCCTTGGTCTTCGGTTCCGGATTCTCGCCATCCCGCCAGCTCACCCGCACCCGCGGCGGCGGTCCCCCGCGCTGTGGGGTTGCACGGAATTGCAGGTGGTCACCAGGCTCGACGGTGCGCGGAATCACCTCGTCAGGTCGGATGTACTTCGGCGGCTGGGTGACGTCGGACAGCAATGCCGAGTTCGCCGCGGCATCCCCGTCGTTCTTCATCACCCAGATGCTGCCTTTCGCGTGCTCGAGCTTCCATCGCACGGCTCCAACGGCCGCGGCAGGCGAGTTCGACGCCTCAGTCACGTCTCGCCGGCTGATGGCATCGGCCCGCGCACTTTCGGCGGCACGGAGGGCTGCCGCCGCGCTCTCGCGGATGCTCGCGGTCTCGGCCTGC
>DATMTC010000099.1:0-6013 GCA_035565115.1 Microbacteriaceae bacterium
GGAAAACTCGCGAAGTTCGCTTCCGTTGACAGCGGGTGGGCGAGCAGGTGATAGTCGGGGCGTTCGCGGTGAACAATGATCTTCACGATCTCCGAACTCAACCAGCCGCCGCCGACCATAAGCGCGAAAGTCACAGACACCATCCAGTCCCGCGTCTTGATGAGCACGGCAGCAGAGACCAGCAGCACGATCACCAGTCCCGGTATGGGCGAGAACAGCCATCGGATGAACAGGGCCACCACGTTCAGGACCGGAACATGGTGGCGGCTGAGAAATTGATCAACCGGCAACTCGGTCTGAGCCCACGAATGCGATCCGGCCAGCACTCGCGCGGCCACGATCACCACCATCACGACGGCGGCACTCACGATGAGAACCGTCAAGTATCGCCGGAAGGGCTCGAGCAGACCCGGTGCGGTCGACCGGTGTTTTGTCGGAGCGAGAGCGGTTGAGTGCATGTGGTCCTTTGATCGTCGTGACGGCCTGCGGCTGGAGGGCGCGCACTCAACGAGAGGCGCCGCACGGCTCGCCCGCACTCTGGGAACAGGAGAACGGGAGAACGATCTCCTACCATCACCCCCTCGCGCCAAGAATCCGCACAGATTTCCTGGCGCGGCAGAGTGGGGCTGCGAAAGTGGCCGGCTTCGGGACATCTCGTCCCGCGCAAATCGGGACGACAGCCCGCTGTGGTCAGGGTCGAATGCTTCCTACTGTCAGCAGGAGAGGTCGCGAGAGGCGCGGCCCACGGCTGAAAGAGAACTGCCATGTCAACGCCCATCCTGGTAACCACCCGTCGTGGCCGGCGAAGCACCGCGGCGGCTGTCACGCTCTGGCTACTTGTCGCAACCGTCGTGATGATGCTCCTGCTCCAGCTGGTCGAGCAGAGCCTGTTCCCGCCCATCGGATTCATTCAGGCGATCGTCGTCGCGATTCCACTCGTCATGGTGTGGCGTGGCATTCGAGGCGGGTTCATCACCGCTGCCGTCGTCGTCGTGCTATTGATCGTTGCCAGCGCAGGTCCGATCGTCTCCGACCTGACGACACCGACCAGCGTCCTCAGCTTTGTGTGGACGGTCGTCGTTTTGCCCATCATGCTCGCATTGTTGGTGAGTTCGATTGTGGCGGCGGTGCGCGTGCATGCAGCTCGCGTGTCCGCGCGATCCGTTCTAGACAGTTGAGCTGCGCGGCGGGACGATGTACCTGTGAGTGCCGACGTTCGTCCTTGGCCGTCGCCGCGACTTAGCCCAACGTCTGGGCGACGGCGCGTGGCAGCATCCGGCGGCCTGCTCGCTGCGCTGGCGGCGGTCATGGTAGCGGCCACGATCGTTCTTGCCGCGGCGAATCGGGTGAGTGTCGAGCAGGCGATCGAACAGTTCGTCATCACCAACCTTGCCGTTGGGGTTTCGATGTCGGTCGTCGGAACGCTCATCGCGATGCGACGCCCCGACGTGCGACTCGGCTGGTATATGGCGGCGACCGCCGTCGTGTGTCTTGTGCCGCCGCTGGCCGCGCAGTACGCGCGCTTTGCGCTTGTGACCATGGACGGCCAGCCAGCAGGCGGTTTGCTCAGCGCATGGGTGGCGACATTCTCATGGCCGATCGGCTACGCGCTCGTGCTTGTCGGGTTGCCGCTCTTGTTCCCGGATGATCGCGCCCGGTCTCGCGCACGGCCATACGTTGTGGCGTGCGCGGGCATCGCGACTGTGCTGATGGTGGCAGGCTCAGCACTGTCCCCTGGGACAAGCGGGAATCTTCCTGACATTCCGAACCCGTTCCCTCTGTCGGCACCCTGGCTGAGCACGTTACTGCCGATCGGGACAGTGTTGTTGCTGGCATCCCTGCTTGCAGCGGTCATCTTGCTGTTGCTGCGCTATCGGAAGGGTAACGAGCGAGCACGCATCCAGATCAGGGCGTTCCTCGTAGTCGCCGCGTTGCTCCTCGTGGCCGAATTCGTCGTGCCGGTCGTCGTGCTCCTGGTCACCGGTGATGTTCCGGATGCTCTCAGCTCCGTCATGGAGGCGCTACTGGGACCTGCGCTTGCTGTGACGATCGGCTTCTCCGTTCTGCGACATCACCTTCACGACATCGACGTCGTCGTGAATCGGACCGTCGTCTATGCCGTGATGAGCATCCTTGTCACCGCAGCCTATGTGCTACTGGTCTGGTACCTCGCGACGGCGTTGGGGATCAACGGCACCGTGCCGGGCCTCATCGTGACGATCGTGGTGGCGATCGGGTTCTACCCGGCGATGCAAGCGGTGCAACAGATTGTCAATCGCGCGTTCTACGGTCAGCGCGACGATCCTTATCGCTTGTTGACCGTGCTCGGGGAACGCTTGCAGAGCGCCCGCTCAAGCGATGCCGTGCTCACCGCTGTCGCGACGACAATCCGGCAGGGGCTGCGTGTGCCATTTGCCGAAGTCTCGATTCGCTCAGGTGATGGGTCGGTTATGGTGGCGAGCTCGGGAAACGAGGCACCGCACGCCATGACGGTGCCGCTCGTATTCGGCATGACCCAGGTCGGTGAGCTGTCGGTGTCTGCCCGGCAACCGGGTGCAGAGTTCGGCAACGCGGATCGGCGGGTGATTCTGGACTTCGCCAGCCACGTGGGCAGCGCTGCGTATGCTGTGCGCTTGGCGGGAGAACTCAGTGGCGCACGAGCCAGACTGATCAGCGCGCGCGAGGCGGAGCGGAGCAGGCTTCGTCGCGACCTTCATGACGGGCTCGGGCCAGACCTTGGCGCGCAGGCCGTCGCCCTGGATGCCGTCCGCAGCATGCTGCGCGCCGAGCCCGATCGCGCCGAGCGCGTGCTCATCCAATTGCGGGAGAACGTGCAGCGGGAAGTTCGCGAACTTCGTCGGATCGTCAACGACTTGCACCCTGCCGCGCTCGCGGACAACGATCTGGCATTCGTCATCACTGAGCTGGTCGAGGGCTATCGCTCCGACTCGATGGAGACCTATGTGAGCGCACAGGTGCCCAGCTCGTTGCCCGCCGCTGTCGAGGCCGCAGCACTGCGGATCGTCGCTGAAGCCGTTGCGAACGCTGCACGTCACAGTGGCGCATCGCGCTGCTCGGTGGTGCTGACGCTGCAGAACGAGTGCCTCATCATCTCGATCGAAGACGACGGATGCGGCCTTCCGCGGCAGCCGCGCCTCGGGGTCGGGCTCGAGTCCATGCGTGAGCGCGCGGCAGGGCTGGGCGGCTCTGTGACGATCGGCGATGCCGGTGCTGCACACATTGCGGACAACACCAGCATCTCGGGTTCGGTTGGCACCATCATCACGGCGCGCATCCCGATTGATGGGCGCGCGGCAGCATGACCACCCGAGTGCTCATCGCCGACGACCATCCGCTCTATCGGGCTGGCCTGCGCCTGATGCTCGATGGAAGAGACGAGATCGCGATCGTCGGCGACGCAGCATCCGTGCCCGAAGTGTTCGCCGCGGTTGCCGAGTTCACTCCGGATGTCGTCATCATGGACGTGTCGATGCCGGGCGGCGACGGGATCGACGCGACGGCGCAGCTTCTGGGCAAGCATCCGAAGCTGGCAGTGTTGATAGTGAGCATGTTCGACGACGTGGCGACGGTTGCCAGAGCGATGCGGTCGGGAGCGCGGGGTTACCTGGCGAAAGGTGCAGGCGGCGACGATGTGCTCCGTGCCGTTCGGGCGGTCGCGGCAGGTCAGATCGTGCTCGACGGCGCTGCTGGCGGTGCGTTCTTGCGTGGATCGGGTGCGCAGCGGGACCCCGCAGGAAGCGACATCACCGAGCGTGAGAGTGACATTCTGCGATTGATGGCGGCCGGTCTCACCAACGCGGCGATCGCCGACGCCCTGCATTTAAGCGACAAGACCGTGCGCAATTACGTGTCGTCGATCTTCCACAAGATGGGGGCGACCAGTCGCGTGGATGCCGTTGTGCGCGCCCGCAAGGCCGGCCTCGGCTGAACCGGCTACGCGACTGCGTCGTTACGCGTCTCGCGTTCGGTCCAGCCGCTCCGGAAGCTGTTGATAGCCTGCCGACTTGTATGTAGCGATAGCGGAGGACAGTGAACTCGGAGTGCACACAAGAGCGCTCGATGAGCCCATGTCCTTGAGCTCGGCCGCCGCGGCTATGCAGATTTTCGTGGCGTATCCGCGTCTGCGGTGCGCAGCATGAACCCCGAGCGGCTCGATCAAGCCAGGCTTTCCCTGGCCAGCCGACCAGACCGTCACGCCAGCTACCGCCACGCCCTGGTCGTCGTAGGCAAGCAGGCACCGCGCGTCAGAGTACGGCAGCCCTGCGGCCATCGCGTGCCATGTCTCATCGGTGAACCGCTCGCTGCCCCACGCTGACCTGTGAACCGCGGTAAATCCGGACACCTGCTGCGAGCCGACCACTTCGATCCGCATGCGGGGGGTTTCGATCGGCTCCGAGAGGTCCCGCCGCAACGGCGTCCATGCTTCCCCCGCGCTCCACTCACCATCCGACAGGAGGTCTTTGACGAGAGTTCCGTCGGGGATCTCTACAGAGACCTTTCCGGCCGGAAGGATGCCGCGCTGCGGTTGAGACAGGTCTGCAACGACTCGCTCAGCGAGCGCTTGCTCACGCCAAAACTCAGGAGCCACCGTCATCCGCACCAGCTCAGGGCCGTCGACCAACGCGACGGCGACGATCTGCTCGTTGCGCCTCCAAATGCGAAGCTCGGCAGCTAGTGCGTCGGCGCCAAACCGCCAGCTCCAGCCGAGGTCGCCCGGATGCAGCTGCATCGGTGAGTCGTCATGCTGCCAGTCTCGCAGGGCGCTCACCACATCGCCGAGCTGGCCGGGACTGGGGTTGCTCAACTGGATTGCCACGATCGTCAGCACACACCATCAGCGCGCTGGGTGCAAGTGGGGAGGGCGCAAGTGGGCTGGCGGCGTATCGGCGCCCAGCGTCAGGAGCAGTTCGTGGAAGGCTTGATCAACACGGCCGGTGTCGCCTGTTGCCTCGAGATCCATCAGGAGTCCGCGGATCACGGCGAGGACGAGCGTGGCGGACTGAGGCCGTCCAATGCTGCCGAGGCCAGTTTCGAGCGGACCGAGCCAGTCCGTTGTGGCAAGCCGACGAAAGCCCGGCCACAGCGACTGTTCCGATTGTTCACGCAGTTGCCCGAACATGCGCAGATACGGCTGCCCGTGCGGACCCGTCATCGTGACCCATGCTCGAGCGAGGGTCACCGTGTAGCTCTCGTTCGGCCTGACGCGCAGCAGCTCACCGAACGCGAAACGTTGGCGCTGTCGGGCCTCACGGAGGATCGAGCGCAGCAGCTCATCACGCGTGCCGAAGTGGTACAGCAGCATGCGAGCCGAAGTTCCTGTCGCCTCGACCAACGGCTCGAGCCGGTCAGGAAGACCGTGCTCGAGGGCGTGGTCGGTGCACTCGGCGAGAAGCTGCTCCGCGATCTCTGGTTGCCGTCTCCTGCCCATGAACCCATCTTTTCACGTAACGGATGCTACGTGTACCGTTGATCGGAGGGGTTCGTTCAAGAAGGGAACAGCATGGAACTGATCTTCGCGCACGGAGCGTTGGTGCGAGACGGGGCCTGGTGGTGGCAGCCGACCGCAGACCTGATCCAGCAGCGGACAGGCATCCGGAGTCGTGCACTTGCCATGCCGTCGTGCGGGGAGACCTCCCCGGAGGAGGCATCCGGCGGGCTCGTCGCTGACGCGGCCGCGCTGCGTCGCGAGCTCGACCAGCTGGAGTCGGCGATCGTGGTTGGTCACTCATACGGCGGAACCGTCATCGCCGAGGCCGGACGACACCCCTCGGTCGCCCACCTGCTGTACATCTCGTCTTACCTGCCAGACGTCGGCCAATCACAGGGCATGATCATGAGCGGCGAACCGAACCCGGTGCAGGTGAAGGATGCCGGCGGCGGCATGCTCGGCGTGGACGGGTACGACGTGTCGTCGTTCGGCGCCAGGTTCCTTCAGGATGCCGATAGCGGCACCCAGAAGCAGGCCTGGAACCGAGTGACGACGCAAGCCATC
>DATMTC010000100.1:0-2784 GCA_035565115.1 Microbacteriaceae bacterium
CAACGACTGGGTGCCGTTCGGATCGAGCACCGTGTACGTGAACGCGCGATGCGCCGCGTGACGTTCTTCGAGGCCGACGAGATCTGCGCGGTTCGCCTCCACCGTGAAGTCGTCTTCGGGCCAGGACGACTGCTCCCATAACCGCAGGTACTCACGCGTTTCCATCAGTGCTGCGAAATCCAGCTCGGCGTCGTCGGCAACGATCGGGCGCAAGACGAACGCGTCTGTCCTCAACTCGGCAGGAACGGAGATGTTCGAATCGGTGAACGACACGAGCGCCTCCTTCGGCAGGGGTATCCCCGACTATAACCGCACCGCACCAAGGCCGTCCGAGTGGATGAAGCGGCTCGGGCGCGCAAGTTGTGAATGCCGTTATCGCACGGTCCGCACGACGGCCAACACGACCATGGCAACGCTGAGCGCGACGATACCAGCGCGCAAAATCGTCGCAGAATGGGACCTCGGTGCTGCTAGACCAGCGGATGCTGCCGCTCGCCGAAGCCGGGTCATCCGCCGCGCTTGAACGATGCCGGCGGCCAGCGCGATCGCAAGCGTCACGCCAAGAACGACGAGCCAGGTCGACAGCGGGGTCCATGGTGCAGTCAGCAGCAGGATCAGCCCGCACGCATACGCGACGGCAAGAGCAGCGGTGCCGATGATCCCCCAGAGCCGACCCAGTTGACGGAACAGCGTGACCCGATCGGCGGCGCCGAGTGCCGTTCGCGAGACGCGGGAGACGACGATCAGGCACGCTGCACCGCCGATCCACACGCTCGACGCCAGGATGAGCAGCACGAGCAGGAGCGTCGTCACGCACGAGTCCGATCGAGAGCGGCCTTCAGCTCCGCGTTCTCGGTGCGCAGCCGCTCGATCTCGGCGCGCATCCGCTCGTTCTCTTCGCGCATCCGTGCGATCGTATCTCGTGCCTCGTCGACGACCTCGAGTGCCATTGGGACGAGCGCAACCAGCCTGCCGAGCTTCTCTTCCGCGGTGCCGTCGCCATATGCGATCCCCATCGCGTTGCCCTCGAGCACGTCAGCGCCGGCGATGGCACCGGCCGGCCGCCGAGGTTCGAGCTCGTCCTTCATGCTGCCTGCGCGCACGTCCACCCCTCTGGAGTACAGCCATCGGCAAGGAACTCACGCAACTCATCGCTCGCCTCCGCAGAGAGGATGCGATCGGCCTGCGTATAGATGACCGGCTCTTCTTTCGAGTTGTGTGCGTCGAGCAAGGCAAGAAGCTCGCGGCACGCGTTGATCACCGATTCGTCCGTCGCCGCGTGCTTCAGTTGTGACTCCAGGGCATCCATCGAGTTCCACAGCCCGCCGTGCTCGCGCAGCATGACGAAGATCGGCATCACCATGCCGGCAGCTTTCAGCGGCGGGAACAGGAACTCCTCCTCCAGATAGATGTGGCGGCGCAGCCCGGTCATTGCGCGAACGAGCGGCGCCGGGTCACCAGCGCCATCCGTCGAATGGGCGATGAACTCCTCGATCCCGCCGTCGATGTCTCGGTGTTCTCGCTCAAGTGCGGCGCCGAGCGTCGTCGCGGGCTCCTCCTGCATGTTCGCCATACTTCGACTATAGAGAATAAACCGGACGACTGTCCTTTCAAATGGTTGCTTGTCGCTTCAGCGCGTCGCCTCAGCTCGTCGGCGCAGTGGGCTGCGGTGTCGACTCCAGCGGCGAGTCGGCCGGCGGTGTGGCCGGCGGGGCGGCTGGCGGAGTTGGGCTCTGCGTCGGGGTGGACCGCACGGGCGGCTCGGGGGCCCGCAGGCTGCCGGCATCCGGTTTGGGGAAAGCGTCCCCGCCGTACGCCGCGTTGAGCGCGGCGATGATCTCGCGCGAAATGTAGAGCTTCGCGTCTCCTCCCCAGCGTCCGCCGAGGGTCAGATCGCGAATGGATGTCTTCACGGCCGTGCCGTCGGCATCCGCGACGCCCTGAATGTTCCCGACCCAGGTGGCCTGCGCCACCTTCGTGGTCGACGACACGAACCAGTTGTCAAATGCGTGATCGGTTGTGCCGGTCTTGCCGAAGATCGGTGTTCCATCGTGCGGGTTGGCGATTGTTCCCGTGCCGTGCTGCATCACGCCCTGCAGTGCGTAGATGACGCTCGCCGCGATCGACGGATCGATCGGATCCGCGGAGCATGCGCTCTTCGGAACGGGCAGTTCCTTGCCTGTTCCATCCGTAATGCGATCGATGGCGATCGCGCTGCAGGCCGTGCCATGGTTGGCGATGCCCGCGTATGCAACTGCCATGCTGATCGGCGCGATGTAATTGGTGCCAAGCACGAACGACGGGTTGGCGATGAACGGGTTCGCGTCTGCATCTGCTGCGTCGACGAGCAAAGACTGCGCCGCCTGCTTGATGCCGCACAGGTCGAGCTTGGTTGACATGCTTGCGAACACGGTGTTGACCGATTCCGCGGTGCCCTCGAGCACCGAGTAACGCCCTGCGGGCCCGTCGTCGTTGAGCACGTTCCATGGCGCGCCACCGATGCTGTCACATGGCGCACTCTCGTGGAACATCGACTGCGGGAACGTCGAGCGCGAGCCGTCGATCACCTCGTTCAGCGAGTGACCTTCGCGCAGCCACTGGATCAGATCGAACATCTTCCAGGTTGAGCCGGTCTGGAAGCCTTGAGAGTTGCCGTATGCGAACGGGGCGTTGTAATTGACGGATGTCGTCCCAGGCGCAGCGCTGTCGGTGTTGTCGAACGGTTGATTCTGCACCATCGTCACGATGCGGCCTGTGCCGACCTCGACTGACACATTCGTTCCG
>DATMTC010000101.1:0-9928 GCA_035565115.1 Microbacteriaceae bacterium
TTGTCGACGAGTACGGGTACCGTTCCCGCTGAGCGCACTGCGGCCGCGATATCGATCAGTTCGAGTGTCGGATTCGCAGGCGTCTCGAGAATGACGAGTCCGGTGTCCGGCCGCACGGCGGCGGCAATGCCGTCGACGTCGGTCCAGGTGACACTCGTTCCGAGCATGCCGGTCGCCAGCACATGGTCGGTACCGCCATACAGTGGCCGCAGTGCGACGACGTGCGGTGTGCCAGCAGAGACGATGGCCATCAGGCACGCTGTCAGCGCTGCCATGCCGCTTGAAAAGGCAACAGCAGCATCCGTGCCCTCGAGCGCGGCCAGCGCGTCCTCAAACCGAGCGACGCCCGGCTGCCACAGCCGCTGATAGACAGCGGAGTCGCCTGCGCCGAGCCTCCCGCCTGTCGCAAGGTTCTCGTAAGAGTCCCCACCGGAGAGAACACTGGGCAATGGGTTCGTTGTCGACAAATCGATCGGCGGAACGTGCGATCCGTGCAGATCGTCCATCCCAGCGTGAACTGCGAGGGTTTCGACGTGGACGTGGGACGGCACCTGGGTGTTGGCGCGATTGAACTGCGACGGCGTTGTCATACCTCGAGCACAACAGATGCTGCGCAATTGGACAACCCACTGCGAATCTTCTTCGCAGCTGCAGAAAAAGTATGCAGATTCTGCGACCATTGAGGAATGAATGGCAGTGCGCCGAAGAATCTGGATCTCGACCGCATCGATCGCGCGCTGATTCACGCGCTCTCCGCGAATGCGCGTGCGTCTGGAGCGGCCATCGCGTCGGCAATCGGCGTCGCGGAGTCGACCGTATCGCTGCGTATGCGCCGGCTGCAGAAGCGCGGACTACTGCGCGGCTATCGGGTCGACATCGACCTGGCACCGCTTGGGGCATCCCTTCAGGCGCTGATCGCGGTGCGCCTCGTCAAACACTCCCGCGAACAGGTGGACGCGTTCCGTGCGGCAGCTCCGCACTGGCCAGGCGTCTTGTCGCTTTTCCACACCGGAGGAGCAGACGATTACCTGCTGCACGTTGCTGCGCATGATGCGAAGGAGCTGCGTGATTTTGTTCTCGACTATCTGACCGGGCATCCAGCCGTCGCGCACACGGAGACCACGCTGATCTTCGAGCAGGCTGCTGGGGACGGATGGGAACACCTGCTGGATTCATAGTGTTTGACTTGTCGTCATGAGTACAGAGAGCGCACGGGTTCCTGGAGCGCATCCCGACGAGCCACACCGCGAAGGACTCGCGCAGCGCCTCAACTGGTTGCGCGCCGGCGTCCTTGGTGCCAATGACGGCATCGTCTCGGTTGCGGCGATCGTCGTAGGTGTTGCCGGAGCAACCCAGAATCTTGTCGCGATCCTGACCGCGGGAATCGCCGGTCTGGTCGGTGGCGCCGTATCAATGGCGCTCGGCGAGTACATTTCGGTGAGCAGCCAGCGGGATAGCGAGCGAGCGCTGATCGAGAAGGAGAAGCGCGAACTCGCCGAGATGCCCGAGGAGGAATTCGAGGAATTGGTCGGCCTCTATCAGGCGAAGGGCTTGACCGAGGCGACTGCGACGCAGGTCGCTCGCGAGCTCACCGATCATGACGTGCTCGCCGCGCACCTGTCCGCTGAGCTCAACATCGACCAGGAGGATGTTGTCAGTCCGTGGCACGCCGCATTCGCATCGGCGATCGCGTTCACGCTCGGCGCCATCCTGCCGATGCTGTCGATTCTTCTGCCGCCTGCACAGTGGCGGGTGCCTGTCACGTTCGTCGCCGTGTTGATCGCCCTTGCCGTCACAGGAAATGTCGCGGCGTACATCGGCGGCTCGTCGCGTGGTCGTGCGATGGTGCGTGTCGTCATTGGCGGTGCTATCGCACTGGCGGCCACGTTCACGATTGGTGCGCTGCTCGGCACGGCTGGGGTCGGGTAGCTGCTCGGCCCTGCAGGTTCGCCGTGCAGACGCCGGGCCCGTTTCGTTGGTTGGGCGGGCCGCCCGCTCCCGTGTCGAAGCACCAACCGAACACAATATACAATTCCACTATCACAATCCATTGCATTACTAGAACAACAGTTCTATACTGGGGTTATGACGATCCGACCAAACTGGGGCCCGGGCGATGCCGCCGCGGCACTGGAAGCCGACCTGGCCGCGTTCACCGCTGACACCGGCACGGGCGGGATCGATGAGGAGCGGATGGGGGACCTGTTGAAACGGGCCGAAGTCCTGACTCAAGCAGTAGCTGCAGCGACCGCCTCCCAGGTGTCGGCGATCTTGTTCGCTGTCCTGGCCGCCAAACGCACCCCAGAGATCTACGTGCTGGACGACGCGAAGCTCTCCAGGCGGGAACGCATCGCCTTCGCTGAACGCGCAGCCGTGTTCGACCTGTCGATGCGCCTGGCAATGTCGGAGAACACCATTCGGAACCATTTCCACATGGCCGAAACCCTGATCCGGCGCCTACCGACGGTGTGGCGGTACTTCCGCGACGGCCTCATCCCGCTGGTCAACGCCCGCACCGCCGCGCAGACCGCATACACCGTCCCCGACGATCCCGATGTGAACCGTGCCTTGGATGAGGCTCTCGCCGAACCCGCCACCACGCTCACGCCGGCCAAGTTCACCACGAAAGCACGCGTCACCCGCGAGCGCATCCACCCCGAAGACGCCTCCGTCCGACACGAAACCGCACGGGCCGGCCGGCGAGTGTATACCGAACCGGTCGATGACAGCATGGCATGGCTACATCTCTACACTGACGCCACCGCCGTAGAGGCAGCACGCAGGCGCTTGCACGCCAACGCGATCCACCTCCACAACCAAGACGGGGAGACTCGCACGATCGCGCAAATCGAAGCCGACATCGCCGGGGACCTCCTCACCGGGAAAGGCACCCCCTATGAGGTGAAAACCCGCCTGGGCATCACCATCCCCGTCACCACCTTCAGCGACACCCCCGAAATCCTGACCACCGCGCATACTGACCCGGCAATCCTCGACGGATACGGACCCATCGACCCCGAGACCGCGAAAGCCCTGGCAGCATCGGCACCGGCGTTCCGGAGAATCTTCACCGACCCCGTCGACGGCATCATCCTCACCATGGACCGCACAACATACCGGCCCACGGCGGGACAACGCGAATACCTGAACCTGAAATACCGCACCTGCAGCGCGCCCGGATGCAACCGCCCAGCCGACGAATGCGACATCGACCACACCCTCGACTGGCAATACGGCGGCCCCACCAACGAAGACAACCTCGGACCAGCGCACGAAGGCCACCACAGGGTCAGACACGTCACCAAAATCACCGTCACCCGCAACAAACACGGCGGCATCACCTGGACAACCCCCACCGGATTCTCCAAAGACAACGACCCACCACCGTTCTAACCGGGCCGCGCCGGTAAGTCATTTGGCAGCTGCAGCAAAGCGCTGTCCCGGTTCGATGTACGAGATGCAGCGCGAGGCATACCGCAACTGATCTGTAGGCCGTCACTGGAAGTCTCGCGACCTCGTGCGCGCATCCATCGGCAGCGACTCGAACTTATCGGCTACAAGACTTGTGACCCCCTCCGGCGAGCGCTCAAGAATGCCACGGATCACCATCGCCGGCGCCTCGCGCGCAATGCGGCGGTAGCGGGTCCACACGCCGACACTGGCAATCACATTGAGCATGCCAGACTCGTCCTCGATGTTGAGAAACGTGATGCCGCTGGCTGTGCCTGGCCTCTGCCGATGCGTCACGACCCCTGCGACCTCGATGCGCCGCCCAGGCTCAGCCGTGCGCAACTGGTCTGTTGCAAGGATGCCCCGCTGCTTCAACAGAGGGCGAACATGGCGCATCGGATGGTCGCCAGGCGAGATTCCCGTCGCCCACATGTCGTAGACCACCTGCTCGGATGCGCTCAGCACAGGTAACAGGGGCGGCTGCACCGTGATGGATGTGCCAGGCAGATAGTCGGGACGCTCCTGGGCAGCATCCCCAGCCGCCCACAGCGCTTCACGCCTGGTCAGCTTCATCGATTCGAATGCCCCTGCTGTCGCGAGAGCCTCCAGTTGCGGTGCGGTGAGCCCGATTCTGCGGGCCAGATCGTGCATGTCAACGTAATCGCCACCCGCCGTCCGCTCCTCGACGATGCGTTTCGCAAGTTTCTCGCCGATGGATGTCACCTCGGCCAGTCCGAGCCGCACCGCGAACGCACCGTCACGACGGTGGGCGGCCATCTCATCCGGCGCATCGGGGTCGAACGGGCCGGGCAACTCAGGCGCATCGCGCATGCAGGTGTCGAAACCACCCTGTGGGGCAGGAGCACCCTCCACCTTCTCCAGGCCGGCGTGCACACCCGAGCGCAGGATGTCAGCGTGCAGAACCGTCACGCCGTGCCGAACAGCATCGGCAGACAGTGACTGCGGCGAATAGAACCCCATCGGCTGGGCGCGCAGCAGTGCTGCCAGGAATGCTGCTGGATAGTGCAGCTTCAGCCATGAACTCGCGTAGACGAGCAGCGCAAAGCTCAACGCGTGGGACTCGGCGAAGCCGAAGCCGGAGAACGCCTCGATCTTGTCGTAGATCAACTGGGCATCCTCGTCGCCGATGCCGTTTTCCGCCATACCGGCGAAGATCTTCCCACGCAGCGTATCGATCTTCTCCTTGCCCCGCTTTGAACCCATGGAACGACGGAGCAGGTCGGCATCCTCACCCGAGCAGTTCCCGACGGCCACCGCCATCTGCATCACCTGCTCCTGAAACAGCGGAATGCCGAGCGTGCGCTTCAGCACCGGCTCGAGCTTCGGATGCAGGTATGTCACATCTTCAACGCCGGTTCTGCGCCGGATGTACGGATGCACCGCACCGCCCTGGATCGGACCTGGGCGGATCAGCGCGACCTCGATCACAAGGTCATAGAATCGGCGCGGTCTCAACCGGGGGAGCGTGCCGAGCTGCGCACGAGATTCCACCTGGAATACCCCGATCGCATCCGCCCGGCACAGCATGTCATAGACGGCTGCTTCCTCTTTGGGGATCGTCTCGATCAGCCAGTGCTCGCCGACATGCTCACCGATCAGCTCGAACATGTACTGCAGTGCGGCGAGCATGCCGAGGCCGAGCATGTCGAACTTCACCAGGCCCATCCACTCGCAGTCGTCTTTGTCCCACTGCAGCACAGTGCGGTCTTTCATGCGTGCATGCTCGATTGGCACGACCTCGCCGATCGGCCGGTCGGTGAGCACCATGCCACCCGAGTGGATGCCGAGGTGTCTCGGGGCACGCATCAGCTGCGATGCCATGGCGATCACCTGGTCTGGAATGTCATGGTCATTGCCACTGCTCACCTGGCCGCCCCAGCGCTCAACCTGCTTCGAGAACGCATCCTGTTGACCTGCACTGTGACCGAGTGCCTTCGCCATGTCACGCACAGCGAATTTCGGCCGGTAGGTGATCACGTTGGCCACCTGTGCGGCGTTGCGCCTGCCGTACTTGCCGTAGACGTACTGGATGACCTCTTCGCGGCGATCCGAATCGAAATCGACGTCGATGTCCGGTTCTTCCTCACGTAAAGCAGAGAGGAACCGTTCGAACGGCAGGTTGTAGAAGATCGAGTCGACGGCTGTGATGCCGAGCGCGTAGCAGACGGCCGAGTTCGCGGCAGAGCCACGGCCCTGGCACAGGATGCCCTTGCTCTTCGCATACTGCACAAGGTCGTGCACGATGAGGAAGTAGCCGGGAAAATCCTTGGCCTCGATCACGGCGAGCTCCTGCTCCATCCGTTTCCAGACCTTCTCATCCGCATTCGGATACTGCTTGGCGACCCCCTGCTTCACAAGCTCGCGCAGATGGCTCATCGGAGTATGCCCTGCAGGCACATCCTGCTTCGGCAGCTTCGGACGCGCACTGCGCAACTCGAATGCCAACTCGTCGGCGATCCGGGCTGTGCGTTCGACGGCGCCGGGGTAACGAGCGAAGCGAGCTGCCATCTCTGCTCCGCTGCGCAGGTGGGCGACTCCGGATGCCGGCAGCCAGCCGTCCGCCTCGTCGAGCGATCTGCGGGCGCGAACGGCTGCGACCGCCGTTGCAAGCGGTCGATCGTCCGGTGTCGCATAGTGCACGTTATTGGTCGCGATGACGGGAAGGTCGCGCTCGGCCGCGAGTTCAGCGAGCACATCGTTGTGGGTGGTGTCGAGTGGATTACCCGCATCGAACAACTCGACGAGCACGTTCTCGCTGCCGAACAGCTCGGTCAGGCGATCGAGTTCCCTGCCAGCGGCCTGGGCGTCAACGTCAGCGTCCGAGCCTGCCAGCGCCTGTCGCACCCGTCCCTTTCTGCATCCGGTGAGGACCATCCAATGCCCGCCAGCCTGCTCGGCAAGCCGTTCGATGTCATAGACCGGCTTACCCTTCTCTGCACCTGGCGCCAGCTGAGCATCCGTGATCGCGCCGGCCAGCCGGTGATAGCCCTCTTCTCGACGGGCGAGAACCACTAGGTGCGAGCCTTCAGGATCAGCAACACCGTTCTGCGGTGCGCCGAGCCCGAGCGACAGTTCTGCCCCGAACACCGTTTTGATGCCTGGGTAGGCTTCTGCGGCCTCTGCCATGCGCACGATTCCGTACAGCCCGTCATGGTCGGTCAGAGCCAGAGCGTGCAAACGCAGACGAGTGGCTTCCTCCAGCAGCTTCTCCGGGCCGCTCGCACCGTCGAGAAAGCTGAAGTTCGAGTGCGCGTGCAGCTCAGCATATGGAACGAACGGACCGGTCTCCGGAACGATCGGAACCGGAGCGAACGCCTGCCGCTTCCGACTCGTGGGCGTCTCATCCGCGCCATCCGCTTTCACCGGGCGGTTGACCGGGCGTCGCCGGTCCGAAAGCTTGCGCTCCAGCTCCGACCACGGAATCGGCGGGTTATTCCAGCCCACCTGCAACACCTCCTCGCGTTGGTGCACGTTCAGTCATAACGGGCCTCCGCCCACCATCGATGGTCCTCGAGGAACAGCAGCCATGCCATGCCGTCCGCCTCGACGATGTGAAACCGATGGATGCTGCGGGCCTGGCTCGCATCCCACCATCGCTCTGCGATCGGCCATGGCCCAGCCCACGTCGTGATCGACGATGCATCATCACGTGACCCTGTGACAGAGAACCAGGCAGGTTCACCCGTCACCTGGCCGCGTTCTGCCACATCGACGCTGTCGCCCGCATTTGTGAAAACAGCCACCGGGCGCGGGGGAGCGAACACCGTTGAGGGAAGCGGGGTGGGCAGCGAGCCAGGCCATGGCTGTCCGGCCCGAACGGTGTGCGATGCGGGCGGTGGGTCCCCCCAGGGAACGAGCAGCTGGCGTTCGCCGAGCATCCGCCCACCGCCGACGACGGCCGTCAGCACTGCCTCGTGTCCCAGCATGCTCTGCACTCGGGAGAGCGCATGATGGATGCGCTCATCGGGCCCATTGCCCCAGAGGCCAATCTCGTGATTGCCGATCGCGTCGACGCTCTCCGGGCTCACGGCCACCCTGACGACGGCCGAGCGCAGGTCAGCTCCCTGCAACTGCCAGCGCACGCGGTCGACCACGTCAGCAGCGGTGAACCAGCGTGGATGCAGCCAGACCCGTTCGAAAACCGAGTCGGATTCGGTGAAAACCTGCACCAGAACGGCGGTACACACCAGTGATGCATGCGTGAGGCCCGCAAGGAAATCATCTGCGGTGGCACGAAAGCCGAACGTCACCTGGTCAACACGGTCGAGCCCTGGCTCGAACTCAACAGAACGCTCGAGCGATGGCAGCGGCACTCGCGGCACGACGGTGTCGGCGTCGCGCCCACTTGCCAGCGAGTGGATGCGCTTGCCCAGCTGTCCGAACCTGCTGCGCACGGCGGCCTCGTCGAGCGCAGCGACGGCACCGAGGGTATGGATGCCGAGGCGCACGGCCAGTGCGACGAATGACGGGTCATCGATCACCGAAACAGGCAGATCCGCCAGGAAGGCTGGGGACCCGCCCTGCGCGATGATGCGAATCCGCCCTGCGCCCGCGTGGCCTGCAGAAGCGCGCCTTGCCGCCTGTTCGGCCGCGAACGGGCCGTCCGCAATGCCGATTCGGGCATCCGGCACTGAATGCTCGGCCAGCAATCCGAGCAGAGCGGCAGCCGCCGCCCGCTCACCGCCGTAGTATCGGCTCGGCCCCCGCGAACGCAGAGCACACATACCGGGCCGAATCACCTGCACACCCGGCATGAGTTGCTCGATCGCCGTCAGAACAGACTCGAACGAACGCGCATCGAACGCCGGATCGTATGGATGCGTCACAAGCGCCGTGCACCTGGCCTGCGCTTCTCGAACACGAAGCCCACGTCGCACCCCGTCTGCACGGGCAGCAGCGGAACACGCGAAGACCACACCCTTATCGATCAGTGCGACGGGAGTCCCATCTGCTATCAGCTCGGCACGTACCAGTGCGCGAACCGGCCAGTCAGGGCACCACAGCACGATGCTGCGTGACAGTGTCATCGACTCCTGGGTCATCGACTCCTGGGTCATCGACGCTTGGGCCATCGACTCCTGGGCCATCGACGCTTGGGCCATCGATTCCTGGGTCAGCTCGGTCACATCAGCTCACCGCCTCGAGCCTGTGTTGCATACCCGGCGTCTCCGCTGCGCTCACCGGACGGAACCGCCCACGATCATCAGGCAGCCACAGTCGTGTGCGGCGCCCACTTGAGCCATCGCGTCCCATTGAGACGACGGTTGCCATCCTGGCCCGTGGATACCCGTGCCCGCGGCCGAGACCGCTCCAAACGCTCTCGGTCATGGTCAACCTGGCCACGGCACCAGGCCAGTCGCCAAGCGCAATCAACATCGCACCGCGTTGTCGCAGCCGGGCAGCAAGCCGGGCAGCATCCGCATCCCTCACCCGGCCACCCGGTTTGGTGACGACGACGGTGACCGCATCGGCGAGTGCTGCCGTCACACTCAGCCAGTGCTCGCCAGGATGAGGCACCATGACCAGTCGTTCGAGATCGACACCGAGCTGCCCAGCAGCCTCAGCACCGAATTCGGGAACGCCGATAATGCCGCACCATGCGCCGTCTGCGCTCGGCCCGGCCAGCAGCGCGGTCAGCAACGTTGTCGATCCGGTGACCGAATATGCTGCACCTGCCTGAAGTGCCCCACCAGGGAGCAGCCGGGTCAGCGCAGGATGCGTGGCAAGGGAGGCCGTATCAACCCGCGCCCGCTGCATCTGGCTGATGCGCGCCTGCAGCGCACGAACCCGATCCAAGTCGGTGGCAGTTGATACGCTGGACATATATCGATTTTCGAACAGGTGTTCGAGAATGTCAATTGCTCACGGCGTGTCGTTTCGCACATTCAGCATCCATCTAGGATATGTACATGTGCGCCAGTTATGGTCTCGACCCACGTTTCGGGGACTATGCGAGCTTCGCCAGAATCAACGACACCGAGATCCTTGAGCGCTTGCGCTCGTGGGCGGAGCAGAATGCGGGGGAGACCCTGCGACCGACGGGAAAGAACCTGCGGAATCTCAATCCGATCATCCGGGATGCTGGCAATGGGCCGGCCCTGGAACTCGCGTGGTGGGGATACCTCGTCGGCGGCGAGCCTGCCAAATTCCCGTCTATTAACACCCGGTCTGAGCGATTGCAGCAGAAGCCAGGGAACCTGGCCGGTCGTGCACTTGTTCCCGCGACAAACTGGCTGGAGATGCAGAAACCGTCGCGCACCTGGTACACATACGATCTCGGCGATCTCGAGCTGTTTGCAATGGCCGCCGTCACCCAACGCGGGATTCCAGCAGGGGGAGAACCGGTCACCTGCTATTCGATCATCATGCAACCGGCACGGGAAGACCAGGCCTCGATTCACGACAGGATGCCGCTGCTCATTCCCGCGAGCTTCACGCAAGAATGGCTGGCCGCCGA
>DATMTC010000102.1:0-1731 GCA_035565115.1 Microbacteriaceae bacterium
AGCGACCTGGGCGCCAACCACCACTTCGGCCTCAGCCTCGGCCTCCGCAGCATCCGCATCCGCATCCGCACCTGCGCCACGCTCCGCATCGATGGCGGCCTCGATCGCCCAGAAAACCGCCTCAGGGGTCGCGGGCGACGCCAACTCGACGCCGTAACCTTCTGGTGGTCCGAACGCGCCGACGGCCTGGCGAAGCGCCTCGCGCACGCTGAATGCCAGCATGAACGGTGGCTCCCCGACGGCCTTCGACCCGTACACCGCGCCATCCTCCGTCGCCCGCGCGAACAGGGTGACGTTCAATTGTTCTGGCATCTCCGAGAAGCTCGGCAACTTATACGTGCTTGCAGACTGGGTGAGCAGGCGGCCCCGAGACGGGCCGTCACTGTCATCCCAGCGCAGATCCTCCAGCGTGAGCCAGCCCATGCCCTGCACGAATCCACCTTCGATCTGCCCGAGGTCGATCATCGGCGACAGCGAGTCCCCCACATCGTGCACGATGTCGACCCGTCGAATGCGATACGCACCGGTGAATCGATCGATCTCGACCTCGCTGGCCGCCGCGCCGTACGCGAAGTATTTGAACGGCTCACCCTGCATCGCCACCGAATCCCAGTGCAGACCCTCGGTGCGGTAGTAGCCGGTCGCGGAAAGCTGCACCCGCTTCAGGTACGAAATGGATGCGAGCTCCGCGAAGGTCAGCTGCTGCCGTGTCCCGCCAGGGCCGGCACCGAGTGCGGTCACGATGCCGTTCTCGAACCGCACGTCGTTCGGGTGCACGCCGAAAATGCCTGCTGCGACATCCGCCATCCTCGCGCGAATCTGCTCACACGCGTTCTTGACGGCGCCGCCGTTGAGGTCGGCGCCCGAGCTCGCGGCCGTCGCTGAGGTGTTCGGCACCTTGTCTGTGCGTGTCGGCGCCAGGCGCACCCCGTCAAGGGGCAGACCGAGTGCGGTCGCAGCGACCTGCAACATCTTGGTGTGCAGGCCCTGGCCCATCTCGGTGCCACCGTGATTGATCAGCACCGAGCCGTCTTTGTACACGTGCACGAGCGCGCCCGCCTGGTTGAACGCGGTCAGGTTGAACGAAATGCCGAACTTCACCGGCGTGATCGCAAAACCGCGCTTGACAGACTCGTGCGCCGCATTGAACACTTCGATCTGCGAACTCCGCGCTGCGAAGTCGCTCTCGTCGAGCAGCTGCGACCAGATGGCCTCGAGGCGCTCAGCGTGCCGAACCGGCATGCCGTATGGCGTGGACTGCCCTGGCCGATACAGGTTCTTTCTGCGCAGCTCAGCGGCGTCGATGCCGAGCCGGGGAGCACACTGACCCAGGATGTTCTCGATCACGAACATGCCCTGCGGGCCGCCGAATCCGCGGAACGCGGTCTGCGACGTCTTGTTCGTCTTCGCGATCTGACCGAGCGTGGTGATCGCCGGAATCCAGTACGCGTTCTCGATGTGGCAGAGCGCGCGCCCGAGCACCGCCTCTGACATGTCGAGGCTCCACCCCCCGTCTGCCGTGATCGTCGCCTTGAGGCCGAGCAGCGTTCCGTCGTCGGCGAAACCGACGCGCCACGAGGCGTGGAACGGATGGCGCTTGCCCGTCATGGTCATGTCCTGAGTGCGGTTCAGGCGAACACGCACCCTGCGTCCGGTCAGCATCGCACCGAGCGCGGCGATCGCGGCATAGCCGTGGGACTGCATCTCCTTGCCGCCGAAGCCGCCGCCCAT
>DATMTC010000103.1:0-6916 GCA_035565115.1 Microbacteriaceae bacterium
GCGGGTGACATCGACATCGCTGACGGTGTTGCCGATGTTGAACGCCGAAACGACGATCGCGCATCCGGCGTAGTTCGACCACAGCGCGTTGCGCGAGACGGTGACGTCGGAGACGGGGAAGTTCTGGTCAGAGACCGCTCCAGTGCCGCCGACGACCTGCCCGGGGTCGAACGCGCCGTTGTCCATCACGCCGATTCCACCGCGCCCGTTGTTGTAGACGGTGTTGCGGGTGAGCGTTGCGTGCGACACTCCGAAAAGGCTGATTCCGAAGGCTTGCGGCAGACTGCCTGCCTCCGGATTCGTGTTCGATTCCGGGATCTTCGTAGCGAACCCGTTCCCGTCGACCGTGGAGCGGCTGACAGTCAGGCGTGATGTCTTTTGCGCGAGGATGCCGGCTGCGTTCGCGCCTTCGACGCTCACGCGCGTGATGGTCACGTTCGTGATTCCGGTCCCCACGTAGATGCCGACATCGCATCCGGTCGCGTTCACCGTTTGGTTCGAGATCGTCTGCCCATTCTGCGCGACGACGGCGGCTGTGAAGCCCGAGTCTCCTGCTGGCTGGCAGGCGGATGTGCCGTCCGCGAATGCGGCTGTGCCACCAGAGATGGCTAAGCCGCCTCCGGCGAGCGCTATCCCAGCGACGATGGCGCAGGCTTTGCGCACTGACCACCGCCCGTTTACTGACGTTTTCATCAAGTTCCTCTCCCGATGTTTCCCAAATGGGCACCGGCAGGGTCACGCGACGTCCGCGGTTTCGGCGCACGTCGGAGAGCGATCGCACGCGACGCGCGCTCGTCGGTGTCTCTCCTTGCGGCTCTCGTCACGCGACGCATGGCGCCTTTGGGTAAGTCGAGCCAACCTCAGTTTAGACCCGGATGGCGACCAAGCCTAGGGGTCTTCCAGCGACGACGAGGTCGAGGATTGGGACCTGTCAGCTCTTCTGGTCGGCACCTGCGTTGCCGCCCCTGGGCTGTCCGCGGCGCGGCTCACGTCCGAGGGCTAGAAGATCTCGTTCACCCGAGCGAGCAGTTCGGCGAGCCGGTTGAGGTCTGCGACCGGCCAGGCGCCAAGCTGATCGTGCAGCGCCGATTGGTCATTGCGCTGCACCTCACCGAGCCGTTCGCGTGCGTCTTCCGAGATGTCGAAGAAGGTCGCCCTCTTGTCATTCGGATCCTGCGTGCGGATGAGCAGCCCTGCTTCTTCGAGCTGTTTGGCCTGCCTGCTGACGATGCTCTTGTCCATTGCCAGGAGTTCTGCGATCGCGCCGGCGTGCGTCGGGCCGCGCCTGGCCAGCGTCGACAGGATCATGTAGCTGCCGATTTGCAGGTCGGGATGCACGCGGGCGGCTCGATCGCGCATGCTTGAGCGGGCCCGGTTGAACAGCATCCCGAACTGGGCCTCGACGGATGCGATCGCCGCGGTCGTGCTCTCGGCATCCGTGTGGGTCATGGCCAGAATCATAGCCGCGTGGAATCCCCTGCAGCCGAGTCCCGTGCTGTGGCCGAGTCCCGTGCGGTATCGGAGAACGCGGGAGTGCCGATGATGGCGTCTTCAGCATCCACCAGGTCACGCTCGGCATGTTCGACCAGGCCGGCCGACGGGCTCTCTTCTGACAACCGTTCGATGGTGGTCTTCGTTCCGAGCTTGTTGTTCGGGATCAGGCACACCGCGACGATCGTGATGATGGCAAGTGGCGCTGCGATGAGGAAGACGTCGGCTACTGCCTGTCCATACGCCGACTCGACGATGGCGCGCACGGCAGGCGGCAGGCTGCTCACCTTGGGAATCTCTCCGCTGGCGAGCGCCTGGGCGACTTTCGCCCCGCCTGCCCCGAGGTGCATGACCGCAGCCTTGAGCGCATCCGCTTTGTCGTTCATCAGGCTGACGACCTGCGAGCCGAGCACGGAGCCCATCGCAGACACGCCGATCGTGCCGCCGAGGCTTCTGAAGAAGGTGACGGATGAGCTTGCTGCCCCCATCTCGCGCGGCGCCACCACGTTTTGCACGACCAGCACCAGGTTCTGCATGACGACGCCTGTGCCGACGCCGAGGATGAACATGTAGAGCGCGATCAACGCATATGTGGTGTCGTACTGAATCGTCCCGAGCAGGAAGAGCCCGGCGGTCAGGAACACCGAGCCGCCGACCATGAATGCCTTCCACTTGCCGGTGCGGCTGATCAGCTGGCCGACGACGATGGATGAGCCGAGCATCCCCACGATCAGCGGCAGGGTGAGCAGGCCGGACTCGGTCGGCGTAGCGCCGCGGGCCAGTTGCATGTACTGGGCAAGAAAGACGGATGCGCCGAACATGGCGACACCGACCGTCAGGCTGGCGATCACCGAGAACGTGAATGTGCGGTTCTTGAACAGGTGCATCGGGATGATCGGTTCTTTCGCCTTGATCTCCACGATCACGGCGGCGATCAGTGCAAGCACGGAGATGCCGACCATCCACACCGACGTCCACGATGCCCATTCGAACTGCCCGGCCTGGCCTGCGAGCGACACCCAGACCAGCAGCAGAGAGACGCCGCCTGCGATGAGAACTGCGCCGAGATAGTCGATCGACACCTTGCGCCCGGTGAGCTTCGGCAGTTTCAGGGTCTTCTGCAGCAGGATGATCGCGATGATCGCGAACGGAACGCCGACGTAGAAGTTCCAGCGCCAGCCGAGCGAGTCGGTGAGCAGGCCGCCGATGAGGGGGCCGCCCACGGTGCCGACACCCATGACGGCGCCGAAGAGTCCCATGTATCTGCCGCGCTCACGCGGGCTGATGATGTCGGCCAGGATGATCTGGCTCAGCGCCGAAAGGCCGCCGGCTCCCAGGCCCTGCATAATTCGGAAGCCGATCAGCATGTCGGTGTTCGTCGAGAATCCGGCAAGCGCCGAACCGACGACGAAGATGACGAGCGAGAGCTGGATGAGCAGCTTGCGGTTGAACAGGTCAGCGAACTTGCCCCAGATCGGTGTCGACACCGTTGTGGCGAGCAGCGTTGCGGTGACCACCCAGGTGTATGCGGTCTGGTCGCCCTTGAGATCGGAGATGATCCGCGGCAGCGACGTCGAGACGACGGTGCTGGCGAGGATGGCGACGAACATGCCGAGCAACAGACCGGAGAGCGCCTCGAGCACCTGGCGGTGCGTCATTTTCGGGGCGTCTGCGGATGCTGCGGTGGGCGGCGATGCGATGGTTGCGGCGTGCGACACAAGGCTCCAAGAGATAGCTAGGGGTGCCGGCTCGACGCTGCGCCAGTAATTGACAAAGGTCAACTATATGCAGATAGTGGACTTCTGTCAACTACTTTGCGCCTGGTCGCCGATGCCGCGTCGCATTGCCGCTGCCGCGCCGCACGCATCCGCTAGCCTCGGTGCGCCCATTCAGCATCCGAGGTGCGCAGAGCCGCCATTGCGAGCATGACCAGACCGATCGTCTCGAGGGTTGCGCCCGCGACGGCGAACCACTCGGTTCCGGCGATCAGGCCGATGATGTGCAGCACGGGCCAGGCCATGATGAGCACCCCAGCGACGGTGGGAAGCTGCTTGCTGAGGAGCACAGCAAGGCCGAGCAGGAACGTGCCGAGGATGTTTCCGACGATAAACAGGATCATGAACGGGAACGACCAGACATTGTCTTGACTCGCGTCGATCGCGGCGGCAGCATCGACATCCGTCGCAGCAAGCGCGATGTGCAGCGTCGTCGAGAACACGATGCCGAAGTACGCGATATATCCCGCCATCATCAGGATGCCGCCAACCAGCGACAGCCGCGGACGCGCTGGCCGCAGCACGCGCAACGCGGCCGGCACGCCGGCGACGATGAGCATGGAACCGATCACAGACAGCGTCACGGCAAGATGAGACTGAGTTGGGTATGACGAGACGAGCTCGAGCGCACCTGCGCCGGTCGCGTCGCTTCCTCCGTTCATCGTGATGAGTGAATAGACGGCATTAGACGCGGCCTGCAACAGGATGCCGATCGGCAACGCGATAGCCCCGGCAACCCGACGGAACTTCAGTGTCGGGTCGTTGTGCAGGCGCGTCCGCGCCGAATCTTCGATAGCTGACGTCGACATTGCATCTTCTCCTCGTGCTCTGCGTAGTTGCATTGGCTTCCCGCGGACGGCGGCCGGTTTCGGTTCACCAGCGGTTGCACACGACGCTAGGTGCCACGAAATGCCGGCGTGACCGGGCCAGCACCTGATTGCGCTCCGTGCTGGCACCGAGGCGCGGCGCGCGAGGCGCCACTATGCTCTGGATATGTCGTGGTCGAGGACCTGCACGGCTGTCGGTTGGCTGGTCACGCTGCCCGTGATCGCCTTCCTGGTCGTGCCGCGGATCGCCGTGGAACCGGCTGTGGCAGTGATCATGATGGCGTTTACGTTGCTGTCACTCGTGCTCGCATCGATTGTGTCGTGGCGCCTGCCGCGTCACCCGGCGGGAGCATTGCTGGCCGGCAATGGCGTTGCCTCCCTCGCCCTGCTGGCCGCGGGCGACGTTGCAGGCACGCCGCTCGAAGGTGATTGGATGCTGCTGTACGTGTTCCTGGCGGAACTGCTGTTGATCATGCCGACCGGGGGGCTTGCCCAACGCGGCCACGCCGTGTGGCGCACCGTTGCCTGGTGCATGCCGAAGATCGTTGCGACCTTCATCGCGCTGAACGCATACCTCTGGCTCATTGGCGATGAGCCGTTGCCGTTGGTTGCCGTGTCGCTCGCGCTCGTCGTGGCGTACTTCGCCTGTTTGATCGCGTCTGTTGTGTCACTTGCGCTCCGGTACCGAGAATCGGATGCTCGTGACCGGCTGGGCCTGCGCTGGATGTTCTTCGGTGGGGTGACGGTTCCGCTTACGCTTGCCTTGTGCTGGCTGAGCTTTCTGCTGCTCGAAAGCCCGGAACTCGTCATCTTCGGTCTGCTCGTGATGCACGTAGCCATCCCTGTGGCAACGACGATCGCCCTCGTGCGCCCGCTTTGGTTCGATATCGACGGTGCAACCCTCGCGGCGGTCACTGCCAGCGGGCTGGCGTTCGGCGTGCTTGGGGCCGTTTCGATTGCCAACGCGCTGGCCGGACTCGCTCTTGTTGCGTGGTCGCCGATCGTGGGGATCGTTGTGACGCTGGTGCTTGGAGTGCTCGCCATCCCGCTGTATCGCACGTTGCGCAGGGTGATCGCTTCGGCAATTTATCCTCGCCGTGAACGCGCATTGGGCGCTCTGCGAGTGCTGCGCACTCAGATGGAGGCAGGGAGCAGGCCGCCGGAAGACATCGAGGCCGTGCTGCGCTCAGCGCTGCGCGATCCGTCCGTTTGCATCACATATCGGAGCATCGGAGACGGTGCAAGCGTTGTCATGGGTGGGGAACGGGTGGCGCCTGGCACCGGAGCAGTGGTGATGTTCCTCGGCGAAGAGATCGGAGCAATTCATTCTGCGGATGGTTCACCGGTGTCACAGGCGGTCTGCGCCGCCGCGGCTCCGATCCTCGATGCCGTGCGATTGCGTGCCGAGTTGACGCGTGCCATGCGCGAGGTCGCGGCATCGCGTGAGCGGCTGGTGCTTGCCAGTTACGAGGAGCGGCGGCGGCTTGAGAGGGATCTGCATGACGGAGCGCAACAGCGGCTCGTCTCCCTCGGAATGCGGTTGCGCGTGCTTCAACGCACGGTGCCGGGTGCCGAGCATCTCGCCGACTCGCTCGACGGAGCCGTCGCAGAACTGGGCACTGCCATCGCTGAACTGCGACAGCTCGCACACGGCGTGCGGCCGAGCGCTCTCAACGACGGGCTGCCAAGCGCTCTGGCCGAGCTGCAACGCCTGGCCCCGCATGCGATCGAACTCAGCGTCGAGGTCGACGGTGTTCCTGATGCTGTGGCGACCACCGCGTACTTCGTCGCAAGCGAAGCCGTCGCGAACGCCATCAAACACGCCGAAGCTGCACGCATCCGCATCGTCGCCCGATGCGAGTTCGGCGAGCTGCACCTGAGCATCACGGACGACGGCCGTGGCGGTGCGTGCCCGGGTTCTGGAATCGAGGGCTTGCGTGACAGGGTCGCGGCACACGGGGGACAGGTGCGCGTGCACTCACCGGCAGGCAACGGAACCTGCATCGAGGCGGTGATTCCATGCGCATCGTGATCGGCGAAGACTCGGCATTGTTTCGGCAGGGCCTCGCGGCCCTTCTCGAAAGCGCGGGTCATCAGGTCGTCGGATCCGCCTCAACGGGCGCAACCGCGCTCGCCCAAGCTCGTGCGCTGCGGCCGGACGTCGTCGTGCTTGACATCAGGATGCCTGGCGCAGATGACGGCATCGCTGTCGCCATGCAGATCCGCACCTGGCACGAGCCGACCCCGGTGATGCTGCTCTCTCAGCACGTCGAGACGCGGCACGTTCTCGATCTCACCGCGCACGGTTCGATCGGCTATCTGCTCAAAGACCGGGTGCTCGACGTCGACGAGTTTCTGGCTGCGCTGCAGCGGGTTGCCTGCGGTGGCACCGTGCTCGACCCCGAGATCATCACGCGCCTGGTTGGAATGGCGCGCGCATCGTCGGTGCTCGACGCTCTCACTCCGCGAGAGCTGGACGTGCTCGAGCTTGTGGCGCAGGGCCGATCGAACCATTCGGTCGCCGAGCGGCTCGTGCTGTCGGAACGCACGGTAGAGACGCACGTGACGAGCATTCTCGCCAAGCTTGGGCTTACCGAGAGCACTGACGATCACCGGCGAGTTCGGGCCGTTCTCACCTACCTCGAGGCGACGCAGGCCTGATTTCCATGCGCCATCCTGGCCCAACTTGCAGCATCCGCGCGCATCACGTACGCTAATCGAGGCCAAAGACCGCCGGTTATCGTCGTGTCTGCGAAAGCGGATGCTTCGATCGAAGTGTTCTGAGAGCGACGAAAGTTGCAATCGGAACGACCTGCGCAGGTG
>DATMTC010000104.1:0-1805 GCA_035565115.1 Microbacteriaceae bacterium
GATGAACTGCGTTTCCGGCCGGCCGGCTGGGCTCACGGTCAGCCACCTGAATCCTTCGCCTGCCCCCTCGAATCCGGCGCCCATCTGCATGTCGACGAGCACATCGAAACCGAGTTTCTGCGTATAGAACTCCTTCGCCGAATCCTGGTCGAGCACATACAGACAGGCGTGGCTGATTCCGTTGATCATGAGTTGTTCCCTCTCCGGCGGACGCTCCATCGGCGTCGATGACGCAACTCTACGAGCGGATGCTGCGCCGGTCCTTCTCCGCGTTTGCTTAAAATCCGTGCTTGCTTAATCCCTGCCAGGATCCGCCGTCGCCCGCATCCACTGCATGACGAAGCAGCCAGGGATGGCCGGCGCATCCGCCGACCGCGACCGCTTGCGATATTCCTGAGGCGAGCATCCGACCACCCGCGTGAACCGAGAACTGAACGAACCCAGGCTCGAGAACCCGACGAGCATGCAGATCTCCGTGACCGTCAGATTCGCGGCGCGAAGCAGGTCTTGTGCTCGCTCGATGCGCCTGCGCGTCAGGTAGCCGCGCGGTGTCTCGCCGAATGCAGTGCGAAAACTGCGCGCGAAATAGTGCAGCGAATAACCGGATGCCGCAGCGAGCGCCGTCAGGTCGAGCGGCTCAGCAAAACGTCGGTCGATCACGTCGCGGGCGTTGCGCAGCGCGAGAACGAGTTCGACGGAGGACACACACTCATTGAACCGCTTCGCGGCGCGTGCGGTCTGCACACTACTCGTCGCGCTCCCGCATCCTGGCCAGCCTGGCGTTGTATGCGACGAGTTCTGCGTCACCGTCTCGATCCGCCTGCCGGTCGAGTCGTTTTGCTGTGCGCTCGTCCGAACGCGTCCACGCGAACGCGACACCGAGCGCGACGAGCACCATCGGAATCTCGCTTGCACCCCACGCGATGCCACCGCCCGTGTGCTGGTCGGCAAGCAGTGCTGCATTGTTCGTCTGACCGAGTGCATGCCACCAGTCGATTGCCAGGATACTGTCGCTGAGCATCACGGCAACGCCGAAGAACGCGTGGAACGCGAGCGTTCCGAGCAGCACCATGAACAGAATCGGATACGGCGGTCGCTTCGGACCAGGGTCCACGCCGATGAACACCCAGAAGAACAGGTACCCGGACAGTAGGAAGTGCACGCACATCGCCACGTGCCACTCGTGAGTCGACAGCGCACCGTAGAAAGCGGGCGAGTAGTAGAACACGATCAGGCTGCCAGCGAAGATCACGCCCGCCACGACCGGTTGCGCGAGGAAACCCAGAAAGCGCGAGTGGGTGAACAGCATCAGCCACTCGCGGATGCCGCGACTTCCGTCATGCCGCACGGGCAGGACTCGCAGAGCGAGCAGCACAGGGCCGCCGAGCACGAGCAGTGGAGGAACGAACATCATCAGCGCCATGTGGTCGACCATGTGCGAGCTGAAATGCACCAGGCCATACACCGCAGGGCCACCACTGGTCGCCCACGCAAGCACGAGGCATCCTGCCACCCAGGCGATCACCCGCCCGATCGGCCACGGGTGACCGTCGCGCCGCAGTTTTCGCCACGCCCAGATGTAGCATCCGGCGAGCACTGCGCACAGGCCGAGCCATGCCCAGTCCAGGTGCCAGACCGTGAACATCCGGATGAACGTGACAGGCGGCGGATACGGAAAGCCGAGCAGACCCTCGCGCGCGAAGTCGCCGGTCAGCGGCGCCTGCGACACGGGAGGAGGGCTCTTCGCCAACCCGACCGAAATGCCGATCGCCAGCGCCATGAACGCGACCTCGCTGACCGCCAGC
>DATMTC010000105.1:0-7544 GCA_035565115.1 Microbacteriaceae bacterium
CTGCCGAAGTTGAGGCAGTCGGTGACGGCGGCGGGAACGGCCCCGGTCACCGCGACGTTCCGGTATGCCTCGGCCAGTGCGAGCCGTGCGCCTTGCCGCGGATCGAGCTGGCAGTATCGCCCGTTCGCATCCGTCGCGATCGCGAATCCGAGCCCGGATGCCTCGTCGACGCGGATCATGCCGCCATCGTCGGGGAACGCCAGCGCCGTGTTGCCGCCGACGTAGTAGTCGTACTGGTTGGTGACCCAGCTCTTGTCAGCCAGGTTGGGGCTGCCGAGCAGCGCGAGGAACTGTTCGCGCAGCGCATCCTTGTCGCTGTCGTTCGGGCGAGCCAAAGCGGATGCCGTATCGGCCTGAAGCGCGTCGATCCAGGTCGGATGCGCAACGGGCCGGTCATACACGGGCCCGTCGACGGCGACCGTGCTCGGGTCGACGTTGACGATCTCGACTCCCCGCCAGTTGATGACGAGCCGCCCCGTGTCTGTGACCTCGCCGAGCACGCTGGTCTCGACATCCCACTTCGCGGTGATCGCCAGGAACGCGTCGAGCTTGTCAGGAGTGACGACAGCCATCATGCGCTCCTGCGACTCCGACATCAGGATCTCTTCGGCCGTCAGCGTCGGGTCGCGCAGCAGCACGGAGTCGAGCTCGACGAACATGCCACCGTCGCCGTTTGCAGCAAGCTCGCTCGTCGCACACGAGATGCCTGCGGCGCCCAGATCCTGGATGCCCTCGACCACCTTGTCGCGGAACAGCTCGAGACAGCACTCGATGAGTACCTTCTCGGCGAACGGGTCGCCGACCTGCACGGCCGGACGCTTCGTCGGGCCGGCCCCTGAGCCTGTCGAAGGGCTCGCGAACGTGTCTGAGGCCAGAATGGATGCCCCGCCGATGCCGTCGCCGCCTGTGCGGGCGCCGAACAGCACGATCTTGTTGCCGACGCCTGACGCGTTCGCCAGGTGCAGGTCTTCGTGGCGCAGCACGCCGACAGACAGTGCGTTCACCAGCGGATTGCCCTGATACACCGGGTCGAAGTAGGTCTCGCCGCCGATGTTCGGCAGACCGAGGCAGTTGCCATAGAACGAGATGCCGCCAACGACGCCGTGCACGACGCGCGCCGTGTCAGGATCGTCGATCGCACCGAAGCGCAGCTGGTCCATCACGGCCACCGGGCGTGCGCCCATCGAGATGATGTCGCGCACGATGCCGCCAACGCCGGTCGCCGCGCCCTGGAACGGTTCGACGTACGACGGATGATTGTGGCTCTCGACCTTGAACGTCACCGCCCAGCCCTCGCCGACATCCACCACTCCGGCGTTCTCGCCCATGCCGACCATGAGGTTCTTCTTCATGGCAGGAGTGACCTTCTGCCCGAACTGGCGCAGGTATTTCTTCGAGCTCTTGTACGAGCAGTGCTCGCTCCACATCACCGAATACATGGCGAGCTCGCCACTGGTCGGGCGCCTGCCCAGGATGTCGCGGATCGCCTGATACTCGTCAGGCTTCAACCCGAGTGCGGCGTATGGTTGCTCTTTCTCCGGCGTTGCGATCGCGTTCTCGACGCTGTCTGGGATGGCGCTGTCTGGAACGTGTTCGTTCATGGGGGACACGGATGCCGTGGGCTGTGTCACGCGGCGGGACTCCTTGGCTCATGGGCGCCAGAGGTGGGGGATGGCACCGAACCAGTCAAGTCTACCGGCGGCGCAACAACCCGCGGGTCGACCAACTCCGGTGGTCGAGCGGTGGTCTGCGGTACGGACCCGAAGGTCGCTAGCCAGGTCTCGATACGCTCGCTGGCGCTCGCTACTCGACCACCGGAGTCGTCCCCATCCCGGTGGTCGAGTAGCTGCTCGCGCAGCGAGCCGCGTATCGATCAAGAGACCTCGCAGCACGGCCGGCGGCACGGAGCCTCCCAACCGCACGCAATGCAGGAGAAAACGGGGGTCCGAGTGCAATATCCAGCCGAGGGGCCTGTTTTTCCTGTATTGCGTGCGGCGATCGGCTTGCGAGGTCTCGATACACTCGCTGGCGCGGACCCCCGCTCGCAGGCTCGCTCGGCGCTGGGCCCACGCCGCCGGTTCCGCACGATGCGAAGCATCGGGCGGCCGTGCCGGTGGGGAGGGTCGTGGGATCGCTGCGCGATCCCTTTAGCTCCACCGCGCATAAGCTTGTTCGGTGAACACGGTACTCGGCGAGACGACCACGGCAGCACGACTGCAACGCGTGGCCGGACCCGTCGCGCTCGTCGTCGTTGCACTGCTCGCCGTGCTGTCCGCCCTCGCGTTCGGCGGCGGGGCGGATGCTCCCCTGCTCGCCGACCCTGGAGCGCTGGTTCGCTGGGGCCTTCCGATCACGAAACTGCTCGTCAATCTCAGCGCAGCCGGCATGATCGGATGCCTCGTGCTCGTGTGCTTCGCCCTGAGCGCCGAGAGACCCGAGTTCGATAAGGCGCTCGATCTCGCCGCAGCATCCGCAGCGATCATGACCGTGGTCAGCGCCCTCACCGGACTGCTCACCTATCTGAGCGTCACGGGCATCCCGCTCACCCTCGATTCTCAGTTCGGTGAGGGACTCGGTTCGTTCATCACGTCGGTGTCGATCGGCCAGGCGTGGCTCGAGACCACCCTGATCTGCGCAGCGGTGACCGTGCTCTGCTTCGCGGTGCGCAATCTCACCGCACTCGTCTTCGTCACCGGGCTCGCGCTGCTGTCGCTGCTGCCCATGGCTCAGCAGGGCCACGCTGCGGGCACAGCAGGCCATGACCAGGCCATCACCGCCCTCGGTCTGCACCTCGTGTTCGCCGCAATCTGGATCGGCGGCCTGCTGACGATCGTCGTCATCAGACGCACGCTGGAACGCGAGCGTCTGGTCGAGATCGTCTCACGGTATTCGACCCTGGCCATCGTCTGCTTCTTCGTCGTCGCATTCTCTGGATACATCAGCGCCGAGTTGCGCATCGGCACCCTCGACAAGCTCCTGACCCCGTACGGCATCCTCGTGCTCGTCAAGGTGGCGGCACTGTGCGCTCTCGGCCTGTTCGGCCTGCTGCAGCGCAGTTACCTGATCGACAGGTTGCGGCGCGGTGCTGGTCGCGGCGTCTTCTGGTGGCTGATCACCGCCGAACTCGCGTTCATGGGAATCGCCTCGGGTGTGGCCGCTGCACTCGCCCGCACAGCAACCCCGGTGGATCAGACCCTCGGCTCGGCCCCGACGCCGGCCGAGATCCTCACCGGCGAGCCGCTTCCACCGCCGGTCAGCCTCGAGCGATACCTGTTCGGCCTGAACGTCGACCCGCTGTGGCTGATCGGATGCGCATTCGCGATCTTCTTCTACGTTGCAGGCGTGCTGCGGATGCGGCGCCGCGGCGACCGCTGGCCGCTCGCGCGCACCGTGTCCTGGATCGCAGGTATCCTCGCGCTCGCGTACATCACGAACGGCGGCGTGAACGTCTACGAGAAATACCTGTTCTCCAGCCACATGCTTGCGCACATGGCTCTGACCATGCTCGTGCCACTTCTGCTCGTGCCAGGCGCGCCCGTCACCCTCGCGATGCGTGCCATCCGCAAGAGAACGGATGGCTCGCGCGGCCCACGCGAATGGATTCTGCTTGCCGTGCATTCCTGGGTGGCTCGCATCCTGGCCAATCCCATCGTCGCGGCCGTGCTGTTCGCAGGATCGCTCTGGGCGTTCTACTATTCGCCGCTCTTCCGCTGGGCAACCGTCGATCACATCGGCCACGAATGGATGATCATCCACTTCGTCGTCGTCGGGTACCTCTTCGTGCAGTCACTCATCGGCATCGACCCCGTTCCGTATCGCCTGCCGTATCCATTCCGTCTGGTGCTGCTGCTTGGCACCATGGCGTTCCACGCGTTCTTCGGTCTTACGATCATGACGACGAACAGCCTGCTGCTTGCCGACTGGTTCGGGGCGATGGGCCGCACCTGGGGTCAGACACCGCTCGCCGACCAGCAGACAGGAGGAGGCATCGCGTGGAGTCTCGGCGAGATTCCGACAATGTTCCTTGCCATCGTGGTTGCTGTTCAGTGGTCGAGAAGCGACGCGAAAGAGTCGAAGCGCCGCGATCGCGACGCTGATCGCACCGGCGATGCCGAGTTGAAGGCGTACAACGAGCGGCTGGCGAGGATGGCGTCGCAGGACGAACCGCGGGCCTGATAGGCCAGCGGATTCGGGCGGGCGCGATGCGACATGCGATGCGCGAGAATCGGTTCATGTCAACACCGGCGGATCGGACTACAGGCGAGGATGCATCACTTCAGCCCGGCGGTTTGCGAGAACGGAAGAAAGCCAAGCTGCGGCGCGCAATCCAGGACGCATCGTTGCGGCTATTTGCGGCCCACGGGTACGAGCAGACAACGGTCGAGGAGATTGCGGAAGCTGCCGAGACGTCGACGAGCACCTTCTATCGGTATTTCCCGAGCAAAGAGGATGTTGTTCTCAACGACGAGGTGGACGACGCTATCGAGGCGGCTTTCGCCAGTAGGCCCATTGACGAGTCGCTTGTGGAGAGCTTCCGTGCTGTTGCCGGCGTGGTTATCGGCATCGCCGACTCCGATCAGGAGTTCCACATTGCGCGCCTCAGGATGATGAGCGAAATCCCCGCTCTGCGAGCGCGCTATGCCAGCACCGAGTTTGGGACGGTGGCACTTTTCGGTCGCGTGTTAGCCGACCGAACCGGTCTTTCCGCCGACGACTACCAGGTCGAGCTGACGGCCGCAGCGGTGACCTCCGTCATCTTTACCGCGGGCCGCCGTTGGGCCACTGAACGCGGACGTACCTCGATCGACTCGCTGATAGGCCAGGCCATCACCGTTGTCGAGCCGCTCCTGGCAGCGCTGACCCCGTCCAACCGGTGACGCGCCGCGGCATGCTGCTTCTCGGGCCTGCTGCTGCAGAGTCGAGACTTGACGATCAAAAAATACCGGGATAATGTCCCATTTGGGGCAGTCACCCGTAATAGGGCGTATGGCCTCACAAAGGAGACTCACAATGGTGACGAAGAAGAACGCTCAATTCCGGAACGAAGACACCGTATTCAGGACGACCGCTGGCATGCCTGGTCGATACGATTCGAACTTCGATTTTCAGCTCGCTGGGATCCTGGGGACGGCTGACGCCGGGGGCGCGGCAATAGGCGAGTGCTACGCAACGATCTCGACCGTCGCTGACGGAGATGTGCAGGGATGGGCGGACGCATGGGAGAACACTGCCCGCCGCATCCAGGAGACAGCGACACGGGGCGAGTCCGAGGGACACGCGATCAGTGCATCCGAAGCGTATCTGCGTGCCTCTACCTATTGGCGCGCGGCCGCGTTCTTCATGGAACGAGGCAACCCCAACCGGGTCACGTTCTGGAACAGGCAGCGCGAGTGCTTCCGGTCAAGCATGCGTCTTGCCGGCGTCCTCTGCGAGACCGTCGACATTCCATTCGAGAACGAGAAGAGCCTGCCGGGGTACTTCATCAAGGTGTCGGCCACGAACGAGCCTCGCGCGACGTCGATCATCCTCCCCGGCGGCGACACCACGGCTGAAGAGCACTACCTCATGTCGGGAAAAGCCGCAGTTGCGCGCGGCTACAACGTGCTGCTTGTCGAGATCCCGGGCCAACGCGGCGCGTACTATTCCGACCCCGAGCTGACTTTTCGCCCAGACATCGACGTGCAGTTCGGCTACATCATCGATTACGTACTGAGTCGCGACGACGTTGAGCCGGAGCACGTGGCTTTGAGTGGTTACAGCATGGGCGGTTTGTTCGCCCCGCGAGCTGCTGCGGGAGAGAAGCGCATCAAGGCAGTGGTAGCCAGCTGCCTCACCCCGTCATTTGTTCCGGACATCATGAGTCTGCTTGGTCTCGATCCCCATGAACCGTACGCTGAAAGGGCCGACCTCGACTCGCTCATTGACACGGCCTCGCCAATGGCCCGCCTGCTTCTTGGCGACGTGCGGGAACGATTCGGGATGCTCGATCGCCCCATACGTGACTACCTCGACTATCTCAAGGAATTCGACCTGTGGGGCCTTGAAGACGCGATCACCCAGCCGCTGTTGAACATCGGCGGCGAAGGCGAAGGATCAATGGTCGCCTTATCCGACTCGTTTTACCAGCTACTGACGGGCCCCAAGCGCGGGCGTCTCATTCTGGAAACCGAAGGAGGGGAAGCTCACTGCGCGGTGAACAATCGCGCGCTCGCCAACCAGATCGAGTACGACTTTCTCGACGAGGTGTTCTCGCGGTCCGCGTGAACGCGTGCGCACGTTCGTCCACAGCATCCGGGCGCGCACGCTTATGCACAGATCGGCGGCTTGCAATGAGCGCCGCTCAGGCGCCGGGTACGCTAGGAACACCGCCGCCGAAGACGAAAGAGACCGCGCGTGACACAGCTTGCCCTTTCCCCGGAGCAGGCCGCCGTTTTCGAGGCAGTCGAGAACACGAAACAGCACGTGTTCGTCACGGGCCGTGCGGGAACCGGCAAGTCGACGCTGCTGAACCACCTGTCGTGGAACACCGAGAAACAGCTGGTCATCGCCGCACCAACCGGCGTCGCAGCGCTCAACGTCGGCGGGCAGACGATCCATTCGCTCTTCCGACTGCCGATCGGAGTGATTGCCGACCATGAGATCGCGCAGAACGCCGACCTGCGCAAGCTGCTGAACACCATCGACACGCTCGTCATCGACGAGGTCTCGATGGTGAACGCGGACCTGATGGATGCGATCGATCGCGCACTCAGGCAAGCCAGAGCGCGTAAGGCCGAACCGTTCGGCGGCGTGCAGATCGTGCTCTTCGGCGATCCGTACCAACTCGCGCCAGTGCCAGGGGACGCTGACGAACGCGCGTATTTCGCCGACACGTATCGCTCCATGTGGTTCTTCGACGCGAAGGTCTGGCGCGAAGCATCCTTGCGGGTCTTCGAACTCACCGAGATCCACAGGCAGCATGAGGACGATTTCAAGGCGATGCTGAACGCCGTTCGGCATGGACGGGTGACCAAGGAAATCGCCGACCGGTTGAACGCGGTCGGTGCTCGCCCTGCTCCTGACGACGGCACCATCACGCTTGCGACCAGGAACGACACCGTCAATCGCATCAACGCGTCGGCGTTGCGACAACTGCCAGGGCGGGTGCTCACCGCGAAGGCTGAGATCAGCGGGGACTTCGGCAGCCGCACGTACCCGGCAGATGAGGCGCTCGAGCTCAAGGTGGGCGCCCAGGTGATGTTCTTGCGAAACGACACAGGGCAAGGCGGTGACGGCCCTCGCTGGGTGAACGGATCGATCGGAACAGTCACCCGCATCGACTCGACGGTGTTCGTCGACGTCGACGGCCACGTGCACGAGGTCGAACCGACGACGTGGGAGAAGTACAAGTACACGTACGACCCCACGCAGAAGAAGCTGAGCAAGGATGTCGTCGCCGAGTTCACGCAGTTTCCGCTGAGGCTCGCGTGGGCGGTCACCATCCACAAGTCGCAGGGCAAGACGTATGACAGTGCCATCGTCGACCTCGGCTCGCGCGCGTTCAG